>CAKSVR010000026.1 GCA_934504345.1 uncultured Agathobaculum sp.
AAGTATTACCGCAAAACTGTGCCTCGTCAGCACGCAAAATTTACTCGCAAATCACTCTTGTTCAATTATGCGGTATTGCCCAAGGCATTTTTTCAGGAGGACAAGAAAAGATATGCAGCATTTTGATTACAAGCCGCACGGCGTATGTCCGATGAACATTTCGTTCGATCTGGACGGCGACACCGTACACAACGTATCCTTTAAGGGCGGCTGCAACGGCAACCTGCAAGCCATCAGCCGCGTAGTCGAGGGCATGACGGTTGAGCAGATCGAAGGCTACTTCAAGGGCATCTCGTGCAACGGCCGCGGCACCAGCTGCTCGGATCAGCTGGCAGAGGCCGTCCGCAAGGCGAAGGAATCCGAATAAGCGAAAAGAGCGATACCATAACGGTATCGCTCTTCAGTTTGTCAAAAAAGTCGGTATTGAACCAATTTTATCATATCGCGCGGCAGCGCGCATTAAATAGAATTTGCCGTGCAAATTCATAAAAACCGGGAGCGTGTATCTCGGTTTTTATACTTCTGGAGGGAGAAAGTTTCTGAATAGGAACTTTCGGACGACTTTGGAACGGCCTACGGTCCGTTCCTCTTGTCGGCGAAACCGTGGTTTCGCGACAGCCTAAGAGCGATACCATAACGGTATCGCTCTTTTTTCATGCCGCAAGTCCGAGATACAGCGCTGTCACGCCCGCCGTTACGCCGGAGAGCCGCACGAGGTCGGCGGCGGTATACGAGGGCGCTGTCACCAGTCCCCAGCCGGTATCCGCATCATATCCCGGCGCACCGAGGTCGTTCGCGGCGGCATACAGCGCCTGCCGCACCTCCGCTGCCGTGTACGCCGGATGCTGCCGCACGATCTCCGCGCACAGCCCGCTCACATACGCGCAGGCGTAGGAGGTGCCGCTGCGGTACTCCGGCTTTGCCGCGTTGCGGGTGGTGACGGTCGGCAGGTTCACGCCCGGCGCGACCACATCCACGCCGTGCCGCTGTGAGAATGCCGCCGCCTGTTCGCCGTCCGCCGCGCCCGCGCCGATCACCGTGCCGTAGCAGGCCGGATAGTACCGCCGCTCCGGATTGGTGCGGTTTGCATTGCCCACAGCTGACACGATCACTGCGTTTTTCGACTCGGCGTAAGCCACGGCCTCGCGCAGCGCGGCGCTGTCCTCTGTCACGCCCATACTGATGTTGATGATGCGGCAGTCGTACCTGTCCACCGCCGCGCGGATGGCCGCCGCCAGCGTTTCCTCCCCGGCGGGTGCGCTCACGCCCGATGGATACTGGTCATAGCACACCAGCGGCACGGCGGCTGCGGTCGGGCTCACGCCCTTTATCCCCAGCTCTGCCGAGCCGAGCACGATGCCCGCCGTAGCTGTTCCGTGGCCGATGCGGTCGTCCGTATCCCGTGACGGGAACACGAAATTCTCGCCTGCCGCGACCTGTGCCGTATCGAGATGCTTTGTCGAGATGCCGCTGTCGAGAAACGCGATCCGCACCGGCGCTTCGGCGGCATACGCGAACACGGTCAGCGTCAGCAGGACGAGCACGGCTGTCATTCCGATTCGTTTTGTTCTCATATCTGCTCCTTCCGGAGATTATAACGCGGTTTGCCGCAGGAGGAATCCTCCTGCGGCAATATCTGTTTACTGCTTTGCACTCAATATCGCCGGGATCAGGCGATGGAACACCGCGCAGTTCTCCGCACGGGTCGCGCCCGCCATCGGTGCGAATACGCCGCCGTCACGGCCGTTTACCAGTCCGCGGGTCTGGCAGTAGGCCACAGCCTCCGCCGCCCAGCTCGGAAGCTGTGCCGCATCGCGGAACGTGTTCGCCGGAGCCGTCGCCGCGAGCGTATAGCCCTGCTGCTCGACAAAGCGCTTGAGCAGCGTACACATCTGTGCGCGGGTGACGAGGTCGTTCGGGCCGAACCGGTTATCGCCGTAGCCCTTGACGATGCCGTTCGCGGAAGCCCACGATACCGCATCCGCATACCACGCGCCCGCCGCCACATCGCGGAAGTTCACTCTCTGCGCCACCGGACTGCCCGCCATGCGGTACAGCACGGTGACAAACATCGCGCGGGTCATGGTGCCGTTCGGGTTGAACCGGGTATCGCTCACGCCCTTGAAGATCTCGCGGGCGGCACAGTAGGCGATGTCGTTCTTGGCCCAGTGGCTGCCGATGTCCGTGAAGCGGTTCGGGTTCGCCGCAAAGCCGTAAGTGCCGGATTTGGGTGCGATGAACGTCATTTCGCCGTTCACGACCGCCGAAACGGGCACAAGTGTGTTCGTGCCGTCCTTGAGGATGGGCACAAAATCATTTTCGCCCTTGCCCGCCGGGAGCTTCACGCGGACGAGCTCGCCTTGCTTGGCTGTCACGGTTTCACCGCTCTCGACAAGGCCGCCGCCCGAGGAAGAACCGCCCGAGGACGGCGTTACCGGCTCAAAGCGCGCCAGCGCGGTCACGTTGCCGGCTGCCGGCATGGCAAACGAGATAGCCGCCGAAGCCGTATTCACGCCGGTGATGCCGGTCAAGGTCCAGCCCGCAAAGCGGTAGCCACTGTCCGGTACAGCCGTCAGTGTGACGGTCTGGCCGGGCTGATATGAGCCGCCGCCCGTTGCTTTGCCGCCAACGGTGGTCGAAACCGCGACCATGTGATCCGCCGGTGCGCCGAAGCACAGCGTTGCCGTGCGGTAAGCCGTGCTCGTTACGCGGTTGGTGGTGCTGTCCGCGTTCTGCGCGACAGCCAGCTTGCCCGTGACAATGCCCTGACTGAGCGCCTCGGCGGTCAGCTTTCCGTCCTCCAGCTTGGCCGTGCCCTCTGCGGTGACGAGCTCCCAGATGATGTTGCAGCCGGTCAGGTCGAACACGGTGCCGCTGCCCGTTACACCGACGAGCGTGAGCGGAACACCGGCAAGACCGGAGGCCGGGACCGGCAGGTTGCCGGTATCGTAGATCTGGCCGTTTGCCTTGACCTTGAGCTCCTTGAGGTCGGCCAGACCGCCGTGCGTGATGTCTGCGGTGTGGACTGCCGTGCGGTTGCCGACATCGTCCTCCGCATAGACCGAAATGGTGTGCCGGAACTTATTGTTCGGGTCGGGCACATTCACCTTCAGGCTGAACGTGCCGGTCTTGGCATCGCGGGTGACGGTCTTGCCGCCGTACAGGGTCGCGCCGCCGCTCGTGACGGTCAAACGCGCATCCGCATCCGTGATGCCCGTGATGGTGACGGTGCCGTCCTTGTTGAAATAACTGCCGTTCACCGGAGAGGAAACGAGCAGCTGCGGCGGGAGCGTATCCGTCACGAAACGGTAGCTTGCCGCGAAGCCGTCGCCGTCCGCCGCCGTACCGGAAACCGTGAGCGTGTGTTCGCCCTCACTGAGCCCGCTCAGCTCAATGGACAGCTTGCTCGTGCTGCCGAACGTGTTAATCGTGCCGCTCTCGTCCAGCCGCCACTCGCCGCTGACGGCCTCACTCGCCGAAGCGGTGATGGTCAGCGCATTCGCGGTGTAAACGTCCATCGTGTAGGACTGCCCGTTCTCGCCGTTGGTTTCGGTGCGCTTGTGCGCGGTCTTGTCCGCCGAGAATGTCAGCGCGGGCGTTTTCGGAACCGGCAATGTGATAGGGTCGCTCTTGGCTTCCCTGCCGTACACGGCGCTCTCGCCCTGACCGGATGTTACCGTCTTGTACGGTGTCACGCCGATGGTGTAGCTCCTGCCGCCGGTCAGACCGAACTGCTGGGTGTTCTTGTTTTCGTCCATCGCGGTGTAGCTGCCGCCGACCTTGATAACGGTCGCGCCGCTCTGCTCTGCCGCGTAGCTGACCTGCTCGAAGTCGGTCGCATTGCCGTTTGCATCGTAGACCGTTACCAGATAACCGTCCGTGTTGCTGTCCGGCTGGATGTTGAGCTCGTATTGCAGGTTGCCCGCCGCCTTGGCAGAGAAATCTGCCTTGCCGGGCGTATTACTGTTCGTCCAACTGAGCTTATCCGTGCTGTACGCCGCGCCGTTCACCTCGTCCGACTTGGAGTAGACCGCGCGGACGTAATACTCGCCGCTCGGCACATCCGCCGGAACGGTAAGGGACGTACTGCCTCCTGCCAGCGTGCCGCTGTCCTCCACCGCACCGATGCGGTAGCCGGGCGCGGTGCTCTCCGGGTCATTGCTGTCGCACAGATAGAAGCTGATCTGGTCAAGCTCGGAGAGCTCGCTTCCCCGCCAGCTCAGGCTGATGCTGCCGCCGCTCGCGCTGCCGCTGACCGCAGTCACCTCGGGCACCGCGTTTACGTTGTACAGCAGCACATCCGTGCCCTTGGGCAAACCGGTGATGTTCCAGTTTTTCTCATACTGTGCATTCTGAGAAGCCGTGAACGCCAGCGTTGCTTTTCCGTCAGCAAACGTGAGGTTTGCGTTCGCATTTGCGTTTGCCGGGTCGGTCTGCGGCTTGCTCGTATCGAACAGCTTGATGCCGTAAGCCGTGCCGCTATCGTCTGCGACTGCAATGCTCTGCGCCAGCGTTTTCGCCGCTGCGAGGTCTGCCGCGTTAAACGTGATCTGCACGATGGCATCGTTGTCACCGCGGCGTGTGCCAAGGTTGAACTGATACTTCGTTTTGTTCTCGCCGTCGGTGCAGTACAGGACAGCATTCGAGTCCAGCAGCACCGCCTCACCGGTATCCGCCGAGGAAGCCATCAGCTGGGTGTTCGTGCCCACGCGGGCATAGAGCGTCCGGCCGTTCTCCTCATCGTAATAGACCGGGATGCTGTCATAGCCGAGCAGATCGGGGAATGTCGGCTGCGTCTTGCTGCCGCTGCCGAAGTTCACGCTGTCCTCGCCCCAGTAATAGGTAACGCCGAGCGTGATGAACAGCACCTCGAGCGCGCCCCATATCTTCTCCGTGCTGATGCCGAGGTCCGCACCCATCAGCTGCATACCGCCGACCACGGGCACCGAGGCAGGCACCATAAGCCGCGCCCGCGCAAACATCTCAAAGAAAACGTCGCTGTAATCCGGGCTGATGAGCACGATGTAGCCGCCGCCCTGAATGACACCCTGGAACAGGTTGACCGTCATGTTGGCGCGCAGGTCGATGCCGGGATACCATTCCAGACTCAGGCCCATCCGCTCGATGGCCGTCATGCCGGGGATGTTCTTGATGCCGATCTTCTCAGCCTGCAGGCTGATGCCGGTCAGGCCGACACCGAGCGTTGCCTTCTCGCAGCTGAGCACCTTGACGATGTCGAAGCTGACCGAGAGCAGGAGCTTGAGCGGCGGGACTGCCTGCGTGCTGTAAATGCTGTCGTAGATGTTCTTGATGCCGCCGCCTCCGCCGGTTATCCAGACAACGCCGCAGCCGTCGATGTTGATGCCCGGCTGGAAGCCGCTGACGAACACATACAGCTCATCCGGAATGGGCACGTTGTTATTGCTCTTGAACGCCACCTTGGCCTCCACGGTAAAGGTCGCAAGGTCGATCTTGCCCTCAATGCCGTAAGACCAGTTGTTGATGGTGTTGACGGAGATGGTGCCCTCGATCTCGGGCAGGCCCTCGACGTAGTTCTTGATGGCCACGCCGACCGTGAAGTTCACGCCGACAAAGCCCTCGCCGCAGCCGAACAGCACATCGCGCACCATGACCGAGCCCTTAACGTGCTTTTTGTTGTCCTCCATGCCGGATTCGTTGATCTGCGACCAGTCGGTCGCCTGCTGGAACCGGGTATTGCCCTCCATATAGCGGTACAGGCTGGTCGAGTCGTTCACCGTGTCGTACGGCCGCCACAGCTCGCGCATCTCGGACCAGTAGGTCGGCTCCTCGACCCGGTTCGGATCGACCTTGCCCGAGGCAAAGGTCAGGTCGAGCGAGGCCGTGAACGATACCACGCGGCCAACCTCGCCCTCGATGATGTTCGTCTGGTTCTGGGTGTCGTACATGATGCCCAGCTGACCGTAAGCCAGCTTGAAGATCATGCCGGAGAGCGTCTGACCGATACCGGCCGCGCTCGGCCAGATGAGCGAGATGGTCTTGTCGGTGAAGTTCTGCGGCGCATCCGTGTTCAGCTTGCGCTTGCCGTCCGAGGCGAGCTCATACGAGCCGCGCTCGCCGTTCTCGTTGTACGGGATGAGCGAAAACTTCTCGCCCTGCTCGATCTTGGTAAAGACCGCCTTGCCGCTCCAGATGGAGGTGCGTTCCTCGTTCGTGTACAGCTCGCCATCAAATTCGGTGCAGATAGACGAGTTCAGCGCTGCCGACATACCGTTCTGATAGTTCTCATAGTACAGGTCGAGCGTGCCGCCCTCGAAATCCATGCAGTCGTTGATGATGATGGGATTGTCGGTCGTCGTTTTGCCGTCCGTGCCCATCGTCTTGGTGCTGACGGCAGTGTAGTACACGCCCTGTGCTTCGCCGCCGCTCGAGTACGACCGCGTAGCGGTGAACTCGCCCTTGAACGTCAGCAAAATCTCGTCGTACTTGTCCACGGAGCCGTTTCCCTTTTTGTCGTCCTTGAACGCCTTGAAGGCGGCCTCGTCCTTGAACGATTCGATGCTGTATCGGTATGCACCGCCGTTCGCCATCTGGTACTTCACCACGGCGAGGATGCCGTAGCTGTCGTTCTTGTACTTTTTGTCGCTCGACACGGTGAAGTGCAGCTCAGGCGCGGTCTGGCGGCGCTGCGCCGCCGGAACCAGCCCTGCGGAAACCGCCGCATCCGTCCATTCGAGCTGGAGATACCAGCCGCCCTCGGACAGCCTGATGCTGTCGGTCAGCGCCACATCCATCACGCCGTCCTTGATGGTGATGTTCTCATGCGGGATGGGGACATTGACCTTGCCGTCCTCGCTGTACGCCTTGAGATTCCAGTTGCTCTCACTCGCCAGCATGGTTTCGTTGCTGATGGTCGCGAACAGGTGGCGCGTACCCGCGTTGTAGATGATCTTCGGTGTCATCGAGGCGAAATGCACCTTTGGCACATCGTTGTCGCTGCCCGGCAGGAGCACATACGCCATGCGTTCGCCCAGTTTTTTGTCCTCGGCCAGTTGACCGGAGGAATAGTCGTACACGCCGACCGTGATGCGCTCATATGCGGCATCCGTGCCGGGCTTCGCCTGAAAATACAGGGTCTTGCTCTGGCTCGCGCCGACCTTGAGCGAGGCATACGGGAAGGTATACGGCGCGGTCGAGGTGAAGTCGTGCTGTGCATCCACATTGCCGTTATCGTCCAGCGGGCGCAGATTGCCGGTGGTCTGCACCGCCAGCACAAGGTTCTCCATGTCCTTTGCGTTCTCGCCGGGGATGTTCATAAAATCCACCGACACGGCAAAGTGCGCGCTGCCCTTTACATTGCTCTCGGGCACAAAGTTGTCTTTCGCGTCGTTCAGCCGCAGCCGGATGGGTGCGGTCAGATTGACAGCCACGCTGTTGCTGGCAGGTGTCTGGTGGTTGGAGAACACGCCGTAAAACGTGTTCAGCGAAGCGCTGCCGCCGTTCGCCACACTGCCGAGGTTATAGTAGAGCGCATATGCGCTGTCCGCAGTCAGGTATTCATTGCGGGAGCTGGTGAAATCCAGCGTGGTGGTCGGTGCAAAGTCAAACAAGGTACCGGCGAGGTGGCTCCAGTGGCCGAACGCCGCCTTGTAAGGCTTGACCGTGCCGCTGCTGACCGTATACGCCGCAACAGACGGGCTGTACGGGTCATCGGTCGCAAAAATCTGGTCAGGCACGGTGGTGAGCACCTGTTCGGAGGCGATCGCCGCCGTCTGCTGGCTGCTGTCCATGTACTGATAATAGCCATAGTCGATGCTGCCGAGCGCGGTATCATACAGCACGCGCGCCTGCACCGGAACGGCACTGCCGCTGCTGTTCTTCACGCTCACGCTCAGGCTCACCATGCCGGATTCGTTCGAGCTGGTGTTCGCCAGCGAAATGCTCTGCGTGAACGTCAGCCCGTCTACGCTCCACACGGCCTGAATCACGCCGTTCGCTTCGGTGACAGCCACCTTGCTGCTGCCGGGGTAGCTGCCGCCAAAGAGGTAATCCTTGGCGGCGCTGCCCTGTCCCACGCGGAGCGAAAGGAACGAGGTGTCGTACTGTCCGTCGTGATACAGCAGGTCTTTGTGGTTGTCGGATTTTTTCAGGCGGTCGCCCTCCACGGTCTTGACCGTGAAGCCGCCGTTGCGTTTGGAAACCGAAACGCTGATATAATCATCACTCAGCGTGTAAGCCTCGGCCAGCTCAGCGGCCGCCGCCTTGATCGAGGCCGCCGGGAACAGCCCGATCACCAGTGCCGCCGTCAGCAGCCATGATATGATCCTCTTTTTCATAAAATCCCCCTCCATGCTCACTGCTCAACGTAAAGCAGTATCCGGATGGTGTCGCGGCTCTGCGTGGTGACGAGCACGGTGTAGTAGCCGGTGTCCGTCACGGTGAAGCTGCCGTTTTCGTCAAACGACAGCGAGCTGCCGTTCAGGTATTTCAGCTGGCCGATGCTCAGGATGCCCTTGCGGGCCTTGATGCTGTACGATCCGGTGCTGTTCTGCACGGTCAGCGTATGCGTGCCGGGCGTAACCACGGCGGTGCTGTCCGGCATGACGAGCTCGCCGTCCATCGCGAGGCATACCGTATCCGCGCCGATGATACGCACCAGACGGGTCGCCTGTGTCACATTGCCCGCCTTGTCCGTCACGATGTAGGTGACGGTGTACTGACCGGCGGTGTTCATCTGAACCTCCGTGGTGTCGTGCTGCACGGTAATCTCACCCGGCAGGCTTACGTTGTCCGTCACCGTGCAGCCCTTGACGAGCTCCGCGGTCAGTTCGTCCGCCGTGCTGTTCTGCATAAGGTAGATCGTGCTGTTCGTAAAGCTGATGCGCGGCGGGATGGTGTCGATATTGCCGACCCGCACGGTCTTGATGCTGCTGTTGCCCGCATGGTCGGTCGCGGTGAGCACATAAACGCCGTTTTCGGTGAACTGCACCTTGCGCGTACCGGCGGCGGCAAAGGTTTCGCTGCCGCTCTTGCCCCAAGTGAGCGTACACGGTTCGTTTGCCGTTACGTCCACCGAGCCGGTATCCGATACGTCGGAAACGGTCAGCACGGGCGCTTCGCTGTCGATGCTGGTGATGTTCACCCGCTTGATAGCAAGATTGCCCGCCGCATCGGCAAAGCGCACGCTGTAAGTGCCGTTTTCGGTGAATGTCAAGCTCAGCGGACGGCCCGGGCCGTACTCTACCGGCCGTTGTTCACCCTTTATGAGCTCGGTTTCGCCGTAGCTGCCCGCAGTACACGGTTCACTCGGCTCAAACGTCACGTTCACCTTGGTGGGCACGGTGCAGCCCGTGCGGCAGACAGGATTCTGCGTTACGTCAACCGTCGGCGCGGTCTTATCGATGGCGCTGATGCCGTTCAGCACGGCTGTGCTGCTCTTGCCGTTGGGCGACATTGCCGTAAAGATAAGCTGCTGGTCGTAGTTGCCGAAATACGTTACGGTAACGCGGTCCGGCTTGGCAGTGATACGCACCAGTGTTTTTCTGTCCTGACCCACAATTTCATACGGCGCACCGGCCACGCCGCCCGTCAGCAGCAGATGCGCGGTGTTCTCGTCCTCGTTGCCCGCGCGGACGGACAGGTTCTGCATGGCCTTGTCGCTGTCGATGTGCGCGGTGACGCTGGTGCTGACCGGCCCGCCTGTCGGCTGGCTGTCATTCGGACTGCCGTCCTCATTGGTTTCACCCCACGAGGGCGACCAGTGTACGGTCAGCTCCGGCGGCTCGGTGTCGATGCCCGAGGCCGTGTACGAGGCTGTACCCGGATTTCCCGCAACATCGTGGAACGCGAAGTTGATCGTGCCGTTGTCGGTCACGGCGTACTTGTATGCGCCCTTGTAGGTGCCGCTCTGCTCGGGTGTCAGGCCGAGCGGCGCGGTCAGGATGACCGGCACATCCGCGTTGTTGTCCGTCAGCTTGAGATACAGATTCTTGGCGTACATACTGATGGGAACCGAGGTGACAATGCCGGTTGGCGGCGTGTTGTCGATCATGTTGGGTACAACAATATCAAATTCAGTCGCATTGGCGTTCTTCGAGTTGTCCGTTACGGT
Organism: uncultured Agathobaculum sp.; assembly: GCA_934504345.1. Classification (GTDB taxonomy): domain Bacteria; phylum Bacillota; class Clostridia; order Oscillospirales; family Butyricicoccaceae; genus Agathobaculum. The sequence continues at coordinate 10,091 of CAKSVR010000026.1, forward strand.
GATATGGAACGTGCCTGCTTCCGAAACGGTCAGCGTGTTGCCGGAGAGCGAGCCGCCCGTCGCCGCGACCGTGTAACCGGAGTCGTCCAGCGCGTTGATGACGAAGCTGTAACCCTGTACATAGCTCAAATCCTCGATAATCTCTGTAATCTTCGGCTGAGTCGGCAGGAACGAGGCCTCCCACGCATACGCGCCGCCGCGCTTGGCGTAAACGTCCACGCTGACGAACGGCGGTGTGGTGTCCTCCGGCGGATTGACCGGAACGGTCAGCGTGAGCCCGCTCGGCAGGCTGACTGCTGCACTGCCGGTCTGGCCGAACGAATCCTCGTAGGTAAAGGTGTGCGTGTCGGTCTGATTGTCCGGCGTGAACAGGTATTCTGTGCCTGTGTTGCCCGTCGGCGCGACATAGCGGCCGGTGGTGTACCATGCGCGCACGTTGCCCTCAACAGTCAGCGCGCCGCCCATGTCCGCGATGTACGCGGTCAGCTCGTCGGCGGTAAATTCCTGTCCGAGCGCCGGAATGTAGTACGAAACCGCAGCCGCCGGTGCGCCGTCCGCGATGTTGTCGATATACACGCGGATATAGAACCGCCTCGTTCCGCTGGTGGCGTTGCTGCCGTCGCGGCCCTCGATAGACAGCTTGGTATTGCGCTCGAAATCAAACTCGCGCCGCTGGGCGTAGAGCTTATGATTGTTGTCGGTGATGGTGGTCTGCGTGTTATTCGCCTCATTGACCTGCCATACCGCCAGAATGCCGGTATCCGTTGCCGCAGTCATACGCACCATGCCGTCGGTCAGCTCGGTGGTCGAGAAGCCCAGATCGAGCTTCCAGTTGAAGCTGTCCGTTGTGATGTTCTGCGTGTGCTCCTTGCCGAACACATCCTTAAAGGTGATGCTGTGCGTGCCGTTGCCCGCGATCGGGAACGAGCCCTCTTCCCAGTTTCTCTTGAAACCGTTCGTGTTGGCATCGGATTCATGCCATGCCCACGACTCCACCGGGCGCACCGGCTGATTGAAGCTCACCGGCAGACCGACCATAGTGGCACGGCCCGGTGTTGCAGTCGGCTGCTTGTAATTTGCCGGTTGGTCGTTGAGCTCTGCCCGGTCGGTGTAGCCGAAGGCATCCTCGGCGGACATGGATACATCCATGTTCACCGCGCCCTCCGGATATACGCCGTCCACGGTGACAGTCATCCTGTCCGAACTCCATTGGGTAGCGGCCGAGGTCGAGGTACTCACCTCGTAAATGCCCGACGGCTGTGCGCTGTCCGCGCTCCAGTCGCTGTCCTTGGAGTTGATATGGCGGCTGCCGCTCGCCACATCCGTGCCGTCCGCATCGGTAAACCGCACGCTGAAATCTGCATCCATGCCGTCCTGCTCGAGCGTGCCGTCGTAATCATATACATCGAACGTCAGCGTGTAAGTGCCGTCGCCGTTGTCCTGCACCTTCTGGTTCTCGATGCTCGGCGCGGTCTGGCTGAGCTCCGCGCTGCGCGGTGCATACAGGCTGCCGCTCTCGCTCTCGATGACCGGCACATAGATCGCGCCGCCCGCCTGAAGCGCACAGCTCCATGTGCCGTCCGATTCGCGGGTCATGTCGATGCGATTGCCCTTGCCGTTCAGCGGCTCTTCATCATCCTGATACGCCCACACGAAAATCTTGGTGCCCTCTGGCGCAAGCTGACCCTCTGCGGGCGTGAACGTGAGCTTTTGGGTCTGTGCATCCGCGGTCAGCGTGCCGTCGATAACGGCATCGTTCATCGGGCGGATAACCGCGTACTTGATGCTGCTCGTGCGGCCGTTGTCGTACACGCGCTGCATCGCGATGGTGTTGGACTTGTTCGGCTCAAGGTACAGGTGCTTGCCCTGCACAAAGCCGTCACGGGTGAATGTGAAGCCGGCATCGACCGTTGTATAGGTTGTACCATTGTACCCATAGGTTCTGGTGTTGGAGAACGTGCCCCATTCCTGATTTGCGGTATGCAGCTCGATCTTTTCATCCGTGCAGTCCACATTCCACAGCACCAGCTTGCTGCCGCCCGCCGATATGCCCGTATCGAGCGATTCCGTCTTAGTGGCGGTGCCCTCTACGGTGATCCAGTAGCGCTGCATCGCCTCATCGGCGTTTGTGAGCGTGTTGTCGCCGAGGCTGCTCCCGGTTTCGCCCTCGCGGCCCGGTCCCCAGCTGATCGGCAGGTCAAATTCGTTCATCTGCGCGCCGTTCGTGCCCTCGATCGTCTTGCCCGTGATGATAGGCTGACCGTAGCTGTCCGCCAGCCCGTAGGGATTCTTGCGGTCGCTCTGGTCCGTCCGCACAGGTGCGAACTGGATGGAGGCCAGCGAGAAATCATCGCTCGGCTCGGTCATATCCACATAAAAGAACGCGCTGTATGCCGGATTCAGGGGTTTGCCGCTGCGGGTCGCCAGATGCAGGATGCCCTGATACTTGCCCGAGCTGTAATCCTCGTTTGTGATGGCGACTGTCTGCGAAGCCTTTCCATCCGAGGCAATCGTCAGCGGGCCGAGCGGCAGATTGTACTTATCACCCGTTGTCTTGTTGACAAGCTCCACATAGCTGTTTTCGCTCTCCGTGTCGATGTCCTCATAGTCCCAGCCGTTTACGTCCCTGTCGATGGAAACGGTGAAATATGCATCCGTCGGCGTGAGCAGCACGCGGCTGCCGTCCACACTGGGCGTAATCTGGATATTTTCGTAATTCTTTACCGAATGGCCGCCCACCACGCGAAGCTGTACGCCGGATTCCGCAACCGGCTTCGTATCTCCGGCGGAGATCGGTGCGCTCGTGTAATAGTTGGTCTTGGTTTCATCCGAGGTGTAGCGCAGAACCGCCTCGCGCTGACCGGCCAGCACGGTCACATCGAGCTGACCCTGATATGCACCGCCCGCAACGTTGATCCACCAGTCGCTTACGGCCGTTTTGCCTGTGCGCTGAATATCGAGCGGTATATTGCCGCCCTCGCTGAACGTCGGGGTGAACGTGTATCGGCCATCAGCGGTCTTTTCGACCGTCATATAGTACCAGTTGTTGGAATCGTTAAAATCGTTACTATCAGTATCGTTCATCCCGAACAGGTTTTTGTCCGTTCCGATCCACGCGCGGTCGTTCGGATACTCCGCTGCCATATCGTCCGAGGGATTGGTCAGCGCCAGCACGGCATAGTGCTCGCTGTCGCCCGCATATTCCGCCGGAACGGGCACCATGAAAATGAGCGTGCTGTCCTCGTCCAGCTCATCCACAACGATGCTTGCCGCCTCCTTGAGCTCCGGGCCCGCATTCAGGCGGTACGCCACATCCCGCAGGTCGTAGGTGTACAGGCCGAGGCACTTGGGCGCGGATTCGTTCGGAGCCTTTTTGTTTTCTGCCGCCATCTCCGCGTAAGCGTTGTCCGTCACCTTGACCCACAGATACTTTGCGAACGTTTCTCCCTTGCCCACATCGACCGTCACGCTGCGCGTAATCTCCGCGCTGTCCGAGGTGACTGCGCCCTCGCCGTTTTTCCAGCTTGTCTGCGTCGGCTCGGTCGTGTCGTCGTCCGTCCATGCATACTTCCATCCCGAAATGCCGTGCAGGTCGGACATACGCACCTCAGCGGTCAGCGTGCCACTTCCGCTCGAGCGGTCCAGCTCACGGGTGGTGCTGCCCGCACGCACGCTCGGCGCGATGCTGTCAACATACCAGTCGATCTTCCCGCCGCCCAGCGGCAGCTCCACGCTCTGCACGTTGCCCGCAAAGTCCTTTGCCGTCACCTTGATGGTGCAGTTCGAGAAATCAGCGTAATTTCCCTCTGCTGCCGGTCGGATGTGCAGATAATCGTCTGCGTGCTGCGTGAACGGTATTGCCGTGCCGACAAAGCCCTCATTCCATTTTCCGTTTCCGTCTGCCTGCGCCGTTACCTGCCACTCGAACGGATACGCCCGGCCATCGCCGCCGTTCATCAGCGTAAACGAGCCGTTGATACCGGCCGCGCCGGACAGTGCATCCGAAATCGTAAAGTGGTAAACGAAGCCGTCGTTTTCCTCTTGATGCGATTCATCCGTTATCTCGGGCTTCCCGGTGTCCAGCATGGGCGCGCCCGTGTTCGCGGATTCTTTTACCGCCGTATCGCTGTATGCGTTGCCCGCAAGGTCATAGACGGTTTCACCGATGGAAAGGCTTGTTACCTTGATAAGGTTTTTACTGTCGTTCACCGTCATATCTTCCGTGATGGTGATGGGCTTCATATACAGCACTGTCGGTTCCGTACTTTTATCGTATATGCTGTACGGATAGTACATATAAGCCTGTGTCGTCACCGGCGTGCCATTTTGCATAAGGTTGGTGGTCGCAACAGCGTTGAACCATGTGTGATTGCCTTTCAGACTGGTGCGCTCGTTCATCTGCAAACGCAGCGTCAGCGTATCGCCCGCGCCGAGGTACCGGTCGCTCATGTCTTTTTCGCTGTTCTCGTCCTTGCCCAGCGCTTGCTTGACATCCGCGTTGTTCAGACCGAGGTCAAACTGTACCTTGTCCACATACGGGTCCTCGGTGTCCAGCACCAGATTCGCACCCGAAACATCGCCCTTGCGGATCGGGTTGCCTGCAAGGTCGGTGATGTAGCTCGTGCTGGTGGATACGCCGTCCGTGCCGCCGCTGCGGTTCGTATAGCTGTCCGCAATCTTGAACGTGCCGCCGCCGTAGGCGCTGCCCTTGAGCTGCACGAGCGGCACGCTGCCGAACAGCCCGCTCGTGTTCAGCGTGTAGATATTTCGCACGGCGTTCTCGTCCTTTACCGTGTACGAGAAGATCAGGCTGCTGTCGTTCAGCTCTACCAGCTTGGCCTTGGCCGCCGAGCCCGCGGACTCGCCGCTCCCCTGCAAAATGAGGGACAGGTCGTGGTCTGCGCTGTCGTCCGCAAAGCGGATGGGCTCGGTGTAGGTGAGGCGGATGAGCACCGTGTCGCCCGTCTTGGCCCGCAGACCCTTGGACTGCTTGACCCAGTTATTGCCGCCGTCCGTGCTGTACTCCACCTTGTACATTCTCGGCGCGGTCGTATCGCGGAACGTAACGACTACATTTTCCGCATACACGCCGCCGCAGTCGCACTCATGCCATTCAAAATCGTAATAGTTATCCGGCTTGTAGATAAACTTGATCTTGCCGCCGTCGTTCTTGTCATACGGATAGACGTTCTGATAGGGATCGTCCGTGCCCGTGTAATCACCGATGCGCGGCAGCTTCTGCGAGGCTCGATGGTCGCCGATCAGACGATCCATGTAATATCCGGCAAAGTTCATGCTCACGGTTTCCGTGCTGATAACGTTATAGTGGTGCTGCTTGGCAGTAGCCCACTCCCAGTTCGAGTGAACGTGTGCACGGTTGTACAGCGTAGCCGAGATATTGGCCTCCAGGTCAAAGCCGTCGTTCAGCTCTCGGAGCACACTCTTGCTGTAATCCTCATAATTGTATGTCCATTCCGTGTTCTCCTCTGCGCGGTCGCTGTACGCATGGCCGTACAGCTTGACGGCGTTGTACCACGCATATTTGCCGCTGTCCGACGTGCTGCCCTTGATGTCGGCATACAGGCGCGCGTTATAGCCCGTTTCGGCGTTGAGAATGCCGACTTCGGGCTCCTTGCGGTTGTATGTTACGGTTGTTCCCGCCGCGTGCGCCGGAAACGGGACCAGCCCGGCCGTCATGGCAAACGCCAGCACCGCCGAAAGAAATCGCTTTGTGCCTTTCGCTGTTTTGGTTTTCATAGGTAGGACCTCCCCCTGTTTTGGATGTTGCCTATGCTATTTGCTTTCCGTCATTACCTTTTCAAATCCCTCTTCCGCCGACTTGACCGCCTGCGCGATGACCTGCTCGGCTACCGTGTGCAGATCCATCTCCAGCACCCTGTCGATGATGGGCAGGAACACCTCGCGCGGCACCTCGTACACCTTGAAGCAGCTCGACAGGTAGCGGCGTACCTTGCGCTCGATGGTGAAATACAGGTCGCACGGCTTGGCCATAAAGCTGCGCGTGATGCCCGCCGAGGCGATCTCCAGCTCGTAGAAATCCTTGGTGGATAAATCGGGCAGGTATTTGCCGAAAATATGCGGCAGGCGAGCCGTCATCTGCTCGTAAATGTAGGCGGCGTTCGCGGGCAGCGTGTACGACATGACGTACAGCTCGCGCAGCGGTTCGCTCAGCTCGGTGATGTTGAGCTGCAAAGCCGTTTCCACCGCGTAGGTCAGCAGCGGGTCTGCGTCCTCGCCGATGAGGCGCGCCGTCATCGCGAACTGCCCGCCGAACATATGGTGCAGCAGCTCGAGCAGCACGCCCTCCTTGTTGCCGAACATCCCAAACGGCGAACCCGAGGATACGCCCGCCAGCTCGGCGATCTCCTTGGCTGTGGCGCCGGCGTAGCCTTTCTCCAGAAAGACCTTGACCGATGCGCGGAGTATCTTTTTCCGTGTCAATGCCCCGCTGGGCTGGATGCCTTTTTTCATATCTATCTCTAACCCCATTCCTGATTCAGTTTGTCAACTAAATTATACACCGATTTGTAAATTACATCAATAGAGAATTGAATCTTTACGGCAGCTTAACAGACCACGAATAATTAGTAATTAGGAATTGGTAGTTAGTAATTATTGTGGGATTTACGTTTGATGTAGGGCGGGGCACCCCAGGGTGGCTTCTCTTGTGGCTGCGCCGCAATTCACCTCCTGACCTCACCCCGCCGTTCGTAACGATGTGCAGATGGTTTATGCGGTGGGGGCACCCCGCCCTACAATATACGTTGTTTTATCGGTCGAAACGCATAGAAAAACCGCGAAGTGCCCACAGATACCGTAAATCCGGCCATCTCCGCAATAATTACTAATTCCTAATTACTCATTCCTAATTGATTTCAGGCGTTTAACCCTGTAAAGTATCTTTTCTTTTCCGTTCATTTCTGCTATAATGGGTTTAAGTAGCGCATATTGTACGTTTGCCTGCTCGTGCCATGCGGCAGGCTCTTCATAAATCATAGTAAGTAGGGGAACAAGCATGAAAGAACAGAAATTAGTCATCACCGGCATGGGCGCCGTTACGCCCATCGGCATTGGTGTGGAGGCTTACTGGTCCGCACTGGTGGAGGGTCAGTGCGGCGTGGGAAAGATCACCCGCTTCGATGCCTCCGAGCTGCCTGTGCAGATCGCGGCGGAGCTCAAGGACTTCGATCCGGCGGCGTATATGCCGAAAACACTCGCCCGCACAATGGACCCGTTCATGCAGTTTGCCTTTGTGGCCGCCGAGGAGGCGCTGCGCGGCAGCGCGCTGTCCATCGAGAGCGAGAGCGACCGCGTGGGCATCGTCATGGGCACCGCGATGGACGGCGTGACCACCGTTGCACAGACACAGGCCGCCTTTGATGCCGGCAAGCGTGTCGGCCCGCGCTTTGTGCCCATGACCATCGGCAATATTGCCGCCGCACAGATCGCCATTGCACACGGCATCCACGGCCCGAGCCTGACGCTCAACACCGCGTGCTCGGCGGGCGGCGATGCCATTATGACGGCTGCCATGCTGCTCCGCTCGGGTGAGGCCGATGCCGTTCTGGCCGTTGGCGGCGAGAGCATCCTGTGTCCGATCGTGGTTTCCGGTCTGTCGCAGGCCAAGGCGCTTTCCCGCCGCAACGACGAGCCGACCGAGGCGTGCCGCCCGTTCGACATCGACCGCGACGGCTTCGTTATCGGCGAGGGCGGCGGCGCACTCCTCATCGAAACCGAGGAGCACGCTCTCGCGCGCGGCGCAAAAATCCACGCCGTGCTGGCCGGTTACGCGAACACCTCGGATGCACACCATGTCACCGCGCCCTGCCCGGACGGCGAGGGCGCGAGCCGCTGCATGAAGCTGGCGCTCAAAAAGGCCGGTATGCAGCCGTCCGACATCGGCTATATCAACGCGCACGGCACCTCCACGCCGCTGGGCGACAAGGCGGAAACGCTGGCCGTCAAGGCCGTGTTCGGCGGCCGCGAGAGCGCACCTCCGATGAGCTCCACCAAATCGGCTACCGGCCATCTCATGGGCGCGGGCGGCCTGACCGAAGCCATCGCCTGCATCAAAGCCATTGAGGAGGGCATCCTCCCGCCGACCCTGCACCTTGCAAATCCCGACCCGGAATGCGACCTCGATTACGTTCCGAATACCGCCCGCAAAGCCGATATTCACGCCGCAATGAGCAATTCCCTCGGCTTCGGCGGACAGAATTCCAGCGTTATCGTTTCCAAATACGAGTAATCCAACTGGCATCTATTCCGTAGGGCGGGCTGCCCTCAGCCCGCCGCTGTAACAGTATGCAGATGATAGATGCGGCGGGGTGAGGGCACCCCGCCCTACGGTTCTATGTACATATTCACAGGGACATCGGCAGTCAGCCTTTGTCCCTGTCAGATTTTTTCTCTTGCAATTCCGCGATTATGTGGTATCATAATATTCGCGAAGTAGTTTTGAACTCTACATAGGTAGCCGAGGAGCAGATAAACTCCTACCTTCTCCCTCCTACCTCCTACCTTATAGAAAGTGAGGCGATTTTATGGATCACCCTTACACCTACGATATAACCATGTTCCGCGACACTTTCGAGAGCCGTTTCACCTATCTGAATGGTTTTCTGCGTAATGTTTCGCGGTTCGGCAGCAGTCCGGCGGTATTTGACCCGCATTCCGGCCGCCGCTGGACTTACCGCGAGCTCAACGCCGAGGCAAACCGGCTGGCGCACGCGCTCCGCGCGGACGGCATCGGCAAGAACGATGTCGTTATGTTCACCCTGCTCAATTCGCCCGAATTTGTGTTCTGCTATCTGGCGGCGCACAAGCTCGGCGCCATCGCGTGCCCGGTCAACTACCGACAGGGCGCGGGCGAGATCGCGCTCGTTATCGACGACAGCCGGCCCAAGGCGTTCGTGTACGATGCCGAGTTCGGCGAGCTGTCCGGCGGTGCGCTCGACCTGTGCGAGAGCAAGCCTGCCGTCAAGATCGTTGTCGGCGCGGCAGATTCCGTTCCCGCCGGTCAGATGCGCTACGAGGACTATGTTTTCGAGCAGCCGGAGAACGACCCGCCTATCGACTTTGACCCGCACATTTATGACGAAACCACCCGCCTGTACACCTCGGGCACCACGAACCGTCCCAAGGGCGTGCCGATCAACAATATCAACGAGGTGCTTTCCGCGCATGACGTTATGATGCACTTCCCGCTCGGCCCGACCGACCGCACCATGAACATGACCCCGTGGTTCCACCGCGGCGGCATCCACTCCGGCGGCCCGTGCCCGACCCTGTATGCGGGCGGCGAAGTTGTCATCCTGCGCGATTTTGCGCCCAGACGCTGTCTGGAGTACACCGAGGAGTACAAAATCTCGTTCCTCATCGGTGTGCCGACCATCATCGCCATGCTGGCCCGCACACAGGAGCGCACGCCGTACGACCTGTCCGCGCTGCGCGGCATCGTCACCATGGGCGCGCCGTTCGAAAAGAGCGCGTGCGAGAAGTATATGAAGCTGCTCACGCCCAACATCTTCAACGGCTACGGCACGACGGAATCGTTCTGGAACACGTTCCTCCGTCCGTTCGACCTGCCCGATATGGCGGGCTCGGCGGGCCGCTCGTGTACGGACGACGAGGTGCGTATCGTGCGCCTGTCCGAGGACGGTTCGCACGCCGAGCCGGACGACACCGTGCCGCGCGACAACGAAACCGAGGGCGAGATCATCATTTCCTCCCCGGCAAAGAGCGCATTCTGCTACTATAACAACCCGGAAATGACCGAACAGAAGTTCTACAAGGGCTTCCTCTATACCGGCGATGTCGGCGTGTGGGACGAGAATGAGTTCGTCACCGTCTGCGGCCGCAAGGACGATATGATCGTATCCGCAGGCGAAAATATCTACCCGCCGCAGATCGAAGCCGTGCTCAACGACCATCCCAAGGTCGCGGAAAGCGCCGTTATCGGCGTGCCGGACAAGCTGCGCGGCGAAGTCGTGGCGGCGTATGTCGTGCCGCGCGATGCGAGCCTGACCGTTGAGGAGCTCAAGGACTACTGCACGAACAGTCCCATGCTGTCCTCGTACAAGTGGCCGAGGATTTATACCATCGTCGATTCCCTGCCGCACACCGCAACGGGAAAGATCATGCACCGGGCACTTAGAAAAAAGAGTTGAGATTGGAGAGTGGAGAGTGAAGATTCTCCGCTCTCTTTTTGTATGCAGCAGACGGTTGCGGTCAAAAACTCTCCACTCCACACTCTTCACTCTTTTGTATCACAATGCTTGTCTTTTCCCTCCGGCTGCGCTATAATGAATAGGTGTTTTACATTACGAAACGAAGGGAAGCGTTTTCATGGCGGAGCAATCGTCCGTACAATCTCTCGACCGGGCGTTCGACCTGCTGGAGGCTTTATGCCGCGCCCGCAACGGCATGAGCATCGGTGCGCTGTCGGCCGAAACCGGCCTGCACAAGAGCACCGTGCATCGTCTGCTGTCCAGTATGTGTATGCGCGGCTATGTGCAGCGCGATGCGGAAACCAGCGTCTACCGCGCCGGTATGCGCCTGTGTGAGCTGAGCAGCTATATTGTGGATAATCTGGATATTGTGGAACGGGCCCGCACCGCGCTCGACCGGCTCGAACGGCAGACCGACGAAACCGTACACCTTGTCATGCGCGACGACAAGGACATCGTTTACATCCACAAGGTGGATAACGGCTCGAGCGCCATCCGTATGTTCTCGCGCATCGGTATGCGCCTGCCGCTGTACTGCACGGGCGTGGGCAAGGCCATCCTGTCCACATGGACCAAGGATGAGGTGCGCGAGATCTGGCTGACCAGCCATGTACGCCCGTGGACCGAGCACACCATCGTCAACGAGCAGGATTTTTACCGCGAGATCGACAAGGTACGCCAGCTGGGCTACGCGCTCGACAACGAGGAGAACGAGCTCGGCGTGCGCTGCATCGCAACGGCCATCCCGGACTACCGCGGACGGGCCTCGTATGCCATCTCGCTGTCCGCGCCTGTCAGCCGCATGACAGACCAGCGCGTGGCTGAGCTCAAGGCACCGCTCATGGCTGCCCGCGACGAGATCGCGCGTGCGCTCGGCGGCGGCCGGTTTTGAGGGACTGCCATGAACACTTTATCTGTTGTGCATGACGTTCTGCGCCGCGCGGTGCGCCCGGGTGACTTGTGCATCGATGCCACCGCGGGCAAGGGCCGCGACACGGCGCTGCTGTGCCGCCTCACCGGCGAGAACGGCCGCGTGCTGGCGTTCGATGTGCAGGAGGAGGCCGTTCGGCAGACCCGCGAACTGCTGGCAAAGGAAAACCTGACCGCCGAGGTCCATCTCGACAGCCACGCCAGCATGGCGCAGTATGCCGAACCCGAAACCGTGGACTGCATCGTGTTCAACTTCGGCCGGCTGCCCGGCGGCGACCCGCATAAATTCACCACGGCGGACAGCTCGCTGCCGGCCATCGACGCCGGACTGGCGCTGCTCAAAACGGGCGGCCTGATGGCGCTGGCGCTCTACTACGGCAGGGAGAACGGCTACGAGGAGCGCGATGCCATCCTCGCGCACCTGCGCGGGCTGGACGACCGGAGATATACCGTGCTCGGCTGCGAGTGGCTCAACCGAAAAAACGACCCGCCGCTGCCCATTTTTATCTGGAAGGAGTAATCTTTATGCCATGGTGCCCGAAATGCGGCGCGGAATATGTCGAAAACGTCCGCAAATGCGCGGACTGCGGCGTGCCGCTGCTCGACCACGAGCCCGCAGAGGCGGAAAAGCTCCCGCCCGACCCGAAACCGACCGGCTGGCGGCGCTTTGTCACCCGCGAGCGCGTGATGCGCGTGCTGAGAAGCCTGATCGCCATCCTGCTGGCGCTTGCGGCGGCATTCACACTGCAAGGGATGCTGTAAAAACGGAAAACAGAGAGAAAACAGCGCCCCGGCTTCTGTCGCTTGACAAAACCGGGGCGCTGCGCTATAATAGGGTCAACAACGACGGCTCTCGCCAAAGGGCGGTCGTTCCCGTTAACGATGTAACTTGAGGAAACGCCGCTCCTTTTTTAGGAGCGGTTGTTACTTTCTATGAGAAAGACACAGACCGATGATAGCTACGATCAAAAGACCGAACTGGAACAGATCGGAATATGTGACCATGTCATCACCTCCCTTATATTGGGGAGGAACAACCTTTATACATCGTTGCTGACACTCCGAGTATAGCATATATGCCACACACTGTCAATCAACCGCCTTTTCCGGCGGTTTTTGTCATTTTTGCATCAATTTTGGAGGCACACTCTCTTCCCTGCCCGTGCATTCCCCAGCCTCCGTTTTCAATCCTCAATTTTGTCCTCTCCCTGCCGCTCGTATTGACAAAAACCATTCTCAGGTGTAAAATAATCGTAAACGATATGATGTTTTGTGGTAACACGGAAGGTTCATCCCCCGTCCTTGCAGTGGCCGTGTGCCATTGCTGTGAACGAGGGGATTTTTTTGTGCTATCGTTTGCACAGCATTCTTATTATATAAGGAGAGAAGCAACCCATGGAGAAAAAACCCTATTATATCTCGACGGCCATCGCCTACACCTCGGCGAAGCCGCACATCGGCAACACCTACGAGATCGTGCTGGCCGATGCCATCGCGCGCTACAAGCGCATGACCGGCTATGACGTTTACTTCCAGACCGGCACGGACGAGCACGGCCAGAAGATTCAGGAAAAGGCCGAGGCCGCCGGCATCACGCCGCAGCAGCACGTTGACAAGGTCGCCGGTGAGGTAAAGAGCATCTGGGACCTGATGAACACCACCTACGACAAATTCATCCGCACCACCGACCCGATGCACGAGAAAAAGGTGCAGAAGATCTTCAAAAAGCTGTACGATCAGGGCGATATTTACAAGGGCGCGTACAAGGGCAAATACTGCAAGCCGTGCGAGTCGTTCTGGACCGAGAGCCAGCTCAAGGACGGCTGCTGTCCGGACTGCGGCCGCCCGTGCGTGGATGCCGAGGAGGAGGCATACTTCTTCCGCATGAGCAAGTACGCCGACCGCCTGATGAAGCACATCGAGGAGCACCCCGAATTCATCCAGCCGGAGAGCCGCAAGAACGAGATGGTCAACAACTTCCTGAAGCCCGGCCTGCAGGACCTGTGCGTTTCCCGCACCTCGTTCAGCTGGGGCATCCCGGTGGACTTTGACCCGGGCCACGTTGTCTATGTCTGGCTGGATGCGCTGACCAACTATATCACATTCTGCGGCTACGACCCGGACGGCAACCACGATGAACACTACAAGAAGTTCTGGCCGGCGGACGTTCACCTCATCGGCAAGGACATCATCCGCTTCCACACCATCTACTGGCCCATCTTCCTGATGGCGCTCGGTGAGCCGCTCCCGAAGCAGGTATTCGGCCACCCGTGGCTGCTGGTCGGCGACGGCAAGATGTCCAAGTCGCTCGGCAACGTGATCTACGCGGACGACCTCGTCCGTCTGTTCGGCGTGGATGCCATCCGCTACTACGTTCTGCACGAGATGCCGTTCGCGAATGACGGTGTGATCTCCTACGAGCTCATCTGCGAGCGCATCAACTCCGACCTCGCAAATGTGCTCGGCAATCTGGTCAACCGCACCATCGCGATGACCAAGAAGTATTTCGGCGGCATCGTTCCCGCACCGACCGCACCGGAGGCACTCGACGAGGAGCTTAAGAGCCTTGCGCTCGGTCTGCCCGCCGCTGTCGAGAAGAAGATGGAAACCCTGCACGTTGCCGATGCCATCGACGAGGTATTCGCACTGCTGCGCCGCTCGAACAAGTATATCGACGAAACCATGCCGTGGGCGCTGGCCAAGGACGAGAGCAAAAAGGACCGTCTGGGCACCGTGCTGTACAACCTGCTCGAGGCTATCCGCTTTGCGGCGGTCGAGCTGAAGCCGTACCTGCCGGACACCGCTGATAAGATCTTCGCGCAGCTCGGCATCGAGAATAAGGGCGTGGAGAGCCTGACCTCGTTCGACGGTATGCAGGCCGGTCAGCCGGTCGGCGAAGCCTCCATCCTGTTCGAGCGCATCGACATCCCGAAGAAGCTCGCTGAGATTGAAGAGGAGAAAAAGGCTGCCGCGGCGGAGCAGAAGCCCGCAGTCGAGTTCCTGCCGGACATCGCGTTCGATGATTTCTGCAAGGTCGATATGACCGTGTGCAAGGTTCTCGCGTGCGAGAACGTCAAGAAGAGTTCGAAGCTCCTCAAGTTCCAGCTGGATGACGGCTCGGGCACGCCGCGCCAGATCCTCTCGGGCATCGCCAAGTATTACAAGCCGGAGGAGCTGGTCGGCAAGACGGTCGTCGCCGTCACCAACCTGCCGCCGCGCAAGATGATGGGTCAGGAGTCCAACGGTATGCTGCTCTCCGCCGAAAAGGACGAGAAGCTCAACCTGCTCATGCTGGACGACGCTATCGCAGCAGGCTCCAAACTCTGCTAACGCGCACCGCGATGCCGTAGGGCGTGACGACCCCGGCACGCCGGTCGTACCGATGTGCAAATGTTCTGCACGGCGCGCCGAGTCGTCGCGCCCTACGATTTCGCATATACCGTAATCACAATTTAGGAAGCGAAAACAATGACAAGAGGGCGAAACTCTATGTGGGTAATTTACGCGCTGCTCTCCGCGGTATTTGCCGCGCTGACGACCATCCTCGCCAAGATCGGCGTGGAGAATGTTGACAGTACACTCGCGACCGCCATCCGCACCGCCGTGGTGCTCGTGATGGCTTGGGGCATGGTATTTCTCCTGGGAAAACAGGGCGGCGTGTCCGCTATCGGCGCGAAAAGCTGGGTTTTTCTCACCCTTTCGGGTCTGGCGACCGGCGGTTCGTGGCTGTTTTACTACAAGGCCCTGCAGATCGGTGAGGCCAGCCGCGTTGCGCCCATCGACAAGCTGAGCGTTGTCATCACGATGGTGCTGGCGTTCGTTGTGCTGCACGAAACCGTGACGGTAAAAGGCGTTATCGGCGGCATCCTTATCGCGGCAGGCACGCTCTGCATGATACTGTAATAAGAGTGGAGAGTGAGGAGTGGAGAGTGAAGAGTTGGGAGCGGAGATTTACGTTCTCTTCACTCTCAACTCTTCACTCTCTTATGGCTCTCTTATACCTCTTTGCTCGATTTTAAGGACTTATATGCAGAAAAAATACTTCTTTTTTGACATTGACGGCACACTTTCGACCGGTTTGACCACCACCATGCCGGAAAGCGCGGTAAAGGCGCTTGCTCTGCTGCGGGAGAACGGCCATTTCACCGCCATCGCAACCGGGCGTTTGCAGGCTTCTGCGGCGACCGTGGCCGCGCGCTACGGCTTCACCGACATCGTGGCTGACGGCGGCTGGAGCATCACCCATGACGGAAAGATCACGGAGATGCAGTCGCTGCCCGCGCAGGAGTGCATTTCGTTCATCGAACGGCTGGAGGCCGCCGGTATCCCGTGGGCGGTTTCGCCGGAAAACGAAAAGCTGTGCGTGACGGCCGACAAAAACTATGTGCCGCTGGCTCCGGCCAACTACTTCCCCGTGCTGTGGGACCCGCGTTTTGACTATCACACGCTCACCCACCTGTACAAGGTGTACTTCCGCTGCACAGCTGAGGAGGAGCAGAACATCGATGCGGGCACGCTGCCGCTCGTGCGCTACGACCCCAATATCGTGTTCGTCGAGCCCAAGGAAAAGCAGCGCGGCATCCGGCATTTCCAGCAGCTGCTCGGCATCGCGGACGAGGACATCGTGGTGTTCGGCGACGGCATGAACGACTTGTGTATGTTCGGTCAGGGCTGGCTGTCCGTTGCGATGGGCAATGCCCGCCCGGCGCTCAAGGAGATGGCCGACTACATCACCACCGATGTGGACAAGGACGGACTGTGGAACGCCTGCAGGCACTTCGGCTGGATCTGATCTGCACAAGGACACCGCACCTTTTTTCGGTGCGGTGTTCGCTTACCCGAAAGGAGAACCCTATGCTTTTCGATACCCACGCGCACTACGACGACGAGCGCTTCGACGAGGACCGCGACACGCTGCTCGCCTCCATGCCGGAGCACAATGTCGGACTCATCCTCAATCCCGGCTGTGATGTTGCCTCTTCGCGCAAGGCGGTCAGCTATGCGAACCTGTTTCCGTTCGTGTACGCCGCCGTCGGCATCCACCCGGAGAACATCGAGGACGGCTGGGAGGCCGACCTCGAAACCATCCGCACACTGGCGCAGACCGAGGAGAAAGTCCGCGCCATCGGTGAGATCGGCCTCGACTACTACTGGGAAAAGGACGAGCGCGCCCGCGCCCGTCAGCAGGTGGTGTTCGCCCGCCAGATGGAGCTGGCCCGCGCGCTGCACCTCCCTGTCATCGTCCACGACCGCGACGCGCACGCCGACAGCATGGACATCACCCGCCGCTATCCCGATGTGACCGGCGTGTACCACTGCTACGCGGGCCATGCCGAAATGGCGCGTGAGCTGCTGAAGCTCGGCTATTATCTGTCGTTTACCGGCGTTATCACGTTCAAAAATGCCAAAAAGGCCAAGGAGGTCATCAAGGAAGTGCCCATCGAGCGCCTGATGATCGAAACCGACTCGCCGTATATGGCACCCGAGCCGTTCCGCGGCCGCCGCAACAGCTCGCTGTACGTTCACCGCATGGCCGAAACCATCGCGGACATCAAGGGCATGGATGTCGCCGAGGTCGAGCGCATCACCACCGAGAACGGCAAAAAATTGTTCGGGATTTCTGAATAAAACTGCTTGACAGCCGAACCGTCCTGCGCTATAATTTGTTGTGTCGAGAGTGATTCTCGCGCAATGATGGGGGCGTAGCTCAGCTGGGAGAGCGCCACACTGGCAGTGTGGAGGTCAAGAGTTCGATCCTCTCCGTCTCCACCATCAAAACCGCTTGTTTCGTTGAAATGAGCGGTTTTTCTTTACTTTTTCGTTGGTTTTGAATTTCCCGAAATCCCGTTTGGTGTTTATTTGGTGCTTACGGTGCAAAAAAACAAGGGCGTTCCCGCATGGGGAGCGCCCTTTTGCTATGTTCTCATGCTTTCTTTTTGACCGGGTGAAGAATATCCTGCAAGACCTCGGCAGCGGCCTGATCTGCCGATTTGATCGCGTGTGCATAAATCTTGCTGGTGGTGGTTGAGTTCGCGTGTCCCAGCCGTGCCGCAACGGTGGTCAGGCTTGTACCGGCGGCGATGAGCAGCGTTGCGTTGGTGTGCCGCAGAGAGTGAACGTGAATCGGCGGCAGCCCGTTCTTTGTCACGAACTTATGAAACCATGCAGTTATGCCGTCCGGACGGATGGGTGCGCCGTTCCATGTAGTGAACAGGCGGTCGCTGTCCTGCCACTGGTCGCCCATCCGCAGGCGCTGCTTGGACTGCTCGGCTCTCCATGCTTTGAGCATAGCTACAACGTCAGCAGACACTTTCATACAGCGTTCAGACGAGGCATTCTTTGTGTCGTCCGTAAATACGCCTCTCTCCGCCATGTACAGCGATGAACGCCGCACGGTGATAACCGCCCGCTCGAAATCAATGTCTTTCCATTCCAGACCGCAGAGTTCACCGCGCCGCATACCCGTGAACAGCAGCAGCTTCACGATCACCTGATGCTGCATACTCTCCTTGTCCAGCGCCGCAAGCAGGTCTGCCGCCTGTTCCTCGTCCAGATAAACGGCTTCCTTGCGCTCCACTTTCGGCGGCGCGACACGTTCGCACGGATTGGACGGGATAACCTGCCAGCGTACTGCCGTTGTCAGAATAGAGGACAGCAGCTTGTGATAATGCAATACAGTGTTGCCTGACAGGGTTTTATCTGTACCGGTCGATTCAAACAGTTCTGTCACAGGTATTTCAAGTGTCTGTGCAATGCGTTCTGCGCTTGCATTCGAAACGTTGTTCCCCTTGTTGATGCTGTACAGCGTGGCAATCGAAATGCCCGCCTGCTCCGCGAATCTGGTCTGTGTCAGCGAGCGGGAGCGCAGCAGCACTTTCAAATCCACTCTGCAATGCTGCCTACCGTCCTCACGCACGCCGGTTTCTGCCATGTTATTATAGAACGAAATGATATGATGCGGCTGCAGTCTGTCCATACGCATATGTCCCAGCGCCGCATTGACGCGCGGGAGCATTTCGCGGTAACTGCCGACCGTACGCGGGCGCAGCTGCTTTTCCGCGTAGTCGGTAAGCCACTTTTCCGCGAAATCGGCAAACTTGATATTGCCGTCAAGAACCTGACCGTTGCGGCATTTCTCCTCAAACAACACGGCCTGCCGGTCGAGTTCCTTTTGAATCTGGCGCTTTGTCATGCCCGGCTCGGGTGTCCATGTCAGGTGACGGCGTATCTGCTTACCGTTCAGGTCATAGCCGCACGAAACCGTTATCTTGTAGCTGTCGCCGCGCTGCTTGATGGTTGCCATGGTCAGTCCTCCTTTTCGGTCAGTCGGTTCAGGATGTCGTCAGCTATCTCATCAAAAGATTTTTTTGCAAGATACATTCGGTAATCGACATATGCTTGCGGTTGCAAGAATACTGCTTTCTCATTTTTATAAGTGGCGGCAGTTAAGTTGTTTGCCATAATCACCTGTCTATAATATTCCTCCGCAGATTGAGTTTTTTTCATTCTCTGTCGTTCATTTTTTATTTCCGCTATCTTGCTAAGATCAACCAGAAAAACAGGTAGTTTGTCGCTCGCAAGCAAAGCGTTTAGTGCATCGTTTATATCCATATTGCCCTCATGGAAATAGCTGATCACCTGTTGCAGTCGTTGCATAGTTGCATCCGTTATACCAAGACTTGCAGCAAATCCCGCTTGTTCATGGGTGCGTGTCGGCTCTAAGCCAAGCAGATAATCCGAGGTCACGCCGAAATACTTTGCTAGTTTCAGAAGATTATTTGCATCCGGTACGCTGTTCCCAAGGGTGTAATCATTGATTGCCTGTCGAGAAACACCGATTTCTTTACCCAAATCCGCTTTGGAACGTCCGCTTTCCTCTATAAGTGCCCTTAGTCGTACCGCTAACGGCTTATTAAAGTTCTCTGCGGGGTTTTGCTTTACACGAGCCATGTTTTCCACTCCTCTATGCTGAATTACTTGCAGTTGTCGCAACTTCCGAAACTTTAATTGACTGAGTAGAATTACCGTCGTATAATAATTATGTAAGGTAATTCATCATCGCTATCATACAGCAGACGAAAGGAGTTGTCAAGTTGAATAAGTCTGATGTGCTGAAAATTTTGTTTGAATTGGGCTCTACGCAATGGCGTTTAGCCGAGGCTGTGGGAGTATCTGAGCCGACTTTAGGGCGCTGGCTGCGTCACCCGCTCGAGGGCGAACGGCTGGAACGTGTCAAGCGCGGTTTAGAGGTTCTGCGGGAGGAGGTGCGCTGATGAGCATTGTTCGTATGAGGTTTCCCGCTGACGCGCTGGCGGAATTAAAAAAGCTCGACCCGGATACTCCGGTTTCCTTGTCGTTCATCCGCCGTCTGGTCAAGACGGGTGCTGTGCCCTCTGTCCCGGTAGGCGCTGGCAAACGGCGGCTTGTCAATTTTGATGCGCTGGTGGCCTTTTTGGAGGATCCGCCTGCTGAACAGCCGCAGCCGGTGCAAGGTATCCGTCCGGTGTCTGAGCGGGGGCGGTGGTGATGGTTGGAGGGTTACGATATTTGCATTCCATTTGCTGTGCGAACAGACCAAACGCTCACCTTGTTTGACAAAATCATGTGCGGAGAACTGCTCACGCTTTCCAAGAGAAACGGCTATTGTTTTGCACAGAACGCGCATTTTGTTGAAATTTACAGAGTTGCGTCCCGCTCGGTTACTCGCTCTATCGAACGCTTAGTGAATCGCGGCTATTTTCGAGTTTCGTATCAAGGCAAAGGCGGCGGCTTACGGTATGTTTACCCGCTAATATCCTCTGACACTGGTGTCATACCCCCTGACTGTACAGTCACCCCCTCTGACACTGGTGTCACCGTCCCCCTGACCGTAGTGTCCGCTACCCCTGACCGTAGTGTCATCCATAAATCTAAAAGAAGCTCAAAAGATAAACTGTTTGCCCAATTCTGGGCGGCGTATCCAAAACGAAAAGACAAGATTAAGGCGCAAAAGGCGTTCAACAAGCTAAACCCGGATGAAGCGCTGCTTGCAGAAATCCTTGCGGCGCTTGACTGGCAAAAGCAGTCGCCGGACTGGTTAAAAAACGGCGGGCAGTTTGTGCCATACGCAGCAACATATCTTAATGGGCGGCGCTGGGAGGACGAACCGCCGCAGAACGAAATGCCTGCTCGGCAGGCTGCATCAGACCTGATGTGGGCTTTAGATGAAAACGGGAGGAAATATGCCGTTGAACGAAAATGACATTCTGACCGCTGAAAACGCGGTACTGGGCGCGTGCCTGTGTGACACGCCTTTGTGGGGCACAGTGCTGAACACGCTGCATGAAACCGACCTTGCAGGCGATGCAAGCCGTGCAATCCTGCACGCAGCGCGTATGCTGGACGCAGAGGGCAAGACACCCGATGCGCCCGCTGTGGCCGATCTGGTGCAGCAGGACGGTGTAGAACGCGGCTATCTCATGCAGCTGATGGACGTTGCCTGTGCTCCTGTTGCGCTCGATCAGAACGTGGCCGCCATCAAACGCAGCACTCGTTTGCGGGCATTGGCGCAGCTGGGAGAAAGCATGGTCGAGCGGGCGCACAGCGGCGACGAACCGAACAGTATTGCAGGTGATGCGGCAAAGGTGCTCGACGAGCTCGACAGCAGCGGCGGCGGTGAACTGATCGACGGAACAGCGGCGGCGCTGGACTTTTACAACGCCTATGACCAGCGTACAAGCGGGCGCTCGGTTTACGTGCCAGTCGGTATTAGCGGACTGGATACGTTGTTCGGCGGCGGTATGCTGAACAATGGCCTGTACATCATGGCGGCGCGTCCCGGCTGCTGCAAAACGACGCTCGCGCTGCAAATCGCTGACACCGTAGCGCAGAACGAGGGCGGCGTGCTGTTTGTAACGCTGGAAATGGACGCGACGCAGCTTACTGCCCGGCGCGTTGCGCGCGCAACGGGTATTCCGTCTAATCGTCTGCTGATGGGCACGTTGACAGACCCGGAGCTGGAGCGCGTAACGCAAGAGTTCAAACGATTGAACCGCAGTCCGTTCTATCTCAACAAGGCGGTTCGGTGCTCTGTGAGTGACGTCCGCGTACTGGCACGGCAGGTCAAAGACCTGCGGCTTGTCGTGATCGACTATCTCGGCTTGCTGAAACCGGAGGGCAAACGCGCAAGCCGGTACGAGGAAATCACCGCGATTTCGGGCGACTTGAAAGCCCTTGCCCGCTCGCTGGGTGTGCCGGTGCTGTGCTTGGCACAGCTCAACCGTGCAAGTGAACAGCGACAGGACAAGCGTCCCTCTTTGGCTGATCTGCGCGACAGCGGCGCGATTGAGCAGGATGCAGATGCCGTCCTGCTGTTACACCGTGAGGATATGCATTGGGCGGAACGTCCGGACGAGGGACAGCCGGTGACAGTCGAATGCATTCTTGCAAAGCACCGGCACGGCGCGGTTGGCACGGTAACGCTGGCGCTTGACTTGGAAACCGGATTTTTAGCTGAAATTCAGAGGTGATTTTATGAGCTTTAAACTTATTTCCGCACTGATTGGCATTCTTCCTGTCGCAAAGGACGAGGAGGAACGGCTGCGGCAGTATGCCCGCGCACTGGACGCCCTCTCTCCGCCGCCCGAACTGGCGGACAAGACCGCGCAGCTGCTCGCGAAACATCTGGGCTTGTGAGTAAAGCCGGACTGCATTTGCCTGTTGCAGCCCAGCTTTTCCCCGCTTGATATATCGTAAATCTATTCTATCACAAGCGGGAGGTTCACACAATGACCAACGAACAGTTAGCCGCACAAGCAAAGCAAGGCGACCGCACCGCGCTTGCTGCGTTATGGGAGCAGAATGCAGGCTTGCTTGCAGTCCTGTTCCGGCGGCTGTATGTCCGAGCGGGCGCAAGAACGGCGCAGGCCGGTGTTGCATGGGCGGACGTTGAGCAATGCTTCTTTCTTGCCATCGTGCAGGCTGTGCAGGTGTACGAGCCGCAGCGCGGCACGCTGTTTACCTCGGTTCTCGGCTATGCGGTCAAGACCGTTTTCTTTGAATTGATCGGATGCCAGACGGAACGAACCAAGCGCGAACCGCTGAACTGCGCGTGCAGTCTGGACGAGCCTGTCACCAGTGAGGACGGGAGCGAAACACCGCGAGGGGAACTGACACCGGACAGCGCAGCCGAGCAGGCTTTCGAGAATGCAGAACGGCGCGTGTATTGCGAACAGCTGCGCCACGTACTGGACACGGAAATAGCAAAGCTGTCACCTATCCAGCAAGAGGCCGTGCGTTCCCGCTTCTATGAGAACCTGACGCTTGCACAGACTGGCGAACGGCTGCACAGCAGCGCGGAGTACGCGCGGCGACAGGTTGACCGAGCACTGTTTCTGTTAAAACGCTCGGCACGCCTTGCGCGTTTCCGTGAACGTATTATCCGCGAGGATGCATATCACGGCACCGGCTGGCAGGCGTGGAAATACGGCGGGAGCGTTGAAGAACGTATCTTATTGAAGTTAGAAGAATTAACGTATTAACATAAAAAGGAGTTTTTATTGTGTTTTTTATCAAGCATCACGGAAAGCGCGTAGATTTGGCAGAGCACGAGGTATACACCTATTGCCCGCAGTGCGGCAAAGTACATACTGTTGATCTTATCGAGATGGCACAGGAGTTACCGGATTTTGATCTGTTCAGCACAGCAGTTTATTGCAGAGAATGCAGCAAAAAGAAAGCAGATTGCCGTTAATGTACAGAATTGCGGGGGACACACGGGACAACGACTTAACAAAACTTAGCTTTTGACTTGGTGAAACTTGGTTTTTACTTGCGGAAACCTGCTTTCAGAATCAATATCAGCACTTATGGGAACAGCCGCTCCATTTTCGGGGCGGCTGTTTTGCTGTTGGTTTTCTGTTACGCTTTCGAGCGGGCGGTGTGCATACGATAGCCGCGAGCGCGACCAAAATCGTATGCGCGTGCAATAGCAGCGAATACATCATCCATATGCACAAGGGCGGTAATCTCTCCGATCGAAATGTCGTAATAGTACGTATCCGGCATCTTGGTCAAACGCATATACTTTTCGATCTTTTCGAGAACCTGCTTGTCGGTCAGCTTTTCTTTCATGGTAATGTTCCTCCTGTTTGCTCTGTGATGGGCGCTATGTGCGTTCTCTCCCGCTCGGTATATCATTTCATGCCGAACGATTCAAAGCGCATACAGCTCATTTACAGCGCTATTATAATACACTGTACCCAGTACATTCAATGGTCAGGCTGTCTGAATCTGTATCGTAAATTTCGTATATATTTGTACTGTACCCAGTGTAGACTTTGCGGTATAATCAAGGTAGAATGGAGATGGTATGTATGCCGATCAGCGAAGCACGCCGTAAAGCAAACGAACGCTATAACGCGAAAGCGTATGACGAGATCAAGGTGCGCGTTCCAAAAGGACACAAGGCAGAATTGCAGGCGCACGCAGAACAGCAGAACGAAAGCCTGAACGGGTTCATTAACCGCGCAATAGATACACAGGTCGAGCGGGATAACAGTTGATTTTGGTCTACTCCTCCGGTTGATTTTCAACGAGTGCTGCACTATCCGTTGTGAGCGTTTTGCCTCGGAAAATCTGGTGCTTATTTGGTGTTTATCTGGTGCTTACGCAGTCAGAACCCGCTTCCATTAACCCGCAATAAAGTTCACAAACAATTACATATCCAACGTTATTCCGGCATATTAAAAGCTATTCAGTTGCATCTTTCAACAACGAATACACACTGGCAGTGTGGAGGTCAAGAGTTCGATCCTCTCCGTCTCCACCATCAAAACCGCTTGTTTCGTTGAAATGAG
>CAKSVR010000027.1 GCA_934504345.1 uncultured Agathobaculum sp.
CAGGTAGGCGCTGAGTCCTTCCTGCGCGAGGAGTACGGTCTGACCGCTGCTCACATCGTAGAGGCTGCTAAGAAGGCTATCGCTCGCAAGAACGGCTAATCTTCCTCGCAGATACGCGAAGTAAAATTGCATCGAAAAGCGTTCCGACGTATGTCGGAACGCTTTTTTCATTGTCACTTCTGCACAGAAGCAAACGCAGATTTTGCATGGTCTGGAAATAGACAATATCACCCAAATCTGCTACACTGAAAGCACAACAGTAAAAGGAGGAGGTGTACCACATGAAAAAACGGTACATAGCAGGACTGGCACTGGCTCTTGTGGGGATTTTGAGCGGGTGCGGACAAACGCAGGCGGCAGATAATACCATGCACCTTGCACCGGTGGAGCTGTCCGAGGAGCAGGAGGAGCTGATTTGGCTGACCGGTACGAGTACGACCGCCAACACGTTCTTTTTGTACGAATTTTCCGGCAACCACACAGATGCCAACGGCATGGAGATTCATCATTACATCTGGAAAGACAGCCAGTGGACACCGTATAAAGGCCGTGACGGACTGGTTTCGGGCAGGTATCAGATGGATTTGAACGGTCAGCCGGGCAAAATTGCGCTGCGGCGTGATGGCGACATCAATGCGAATTTCGCGATTGAGGTGCACTATCCGGATGGCGGCTGGTCGCATCTGGCAGCACAGCCGAAAGAGATAGAAGGTCTGGTGGCTGGTGAAAATTCCGTGGCGGTTGGCACGATGGAAGAGCCGATTGACGATTTGGCAGTCGGTGTGGAAACGCCAATCCTCATTCGGGTGTACCGCAAGGGTGATACCTTGCGTCCGGTGACGGTTGCGGCGTTCAATGACCCGGAAAACAGCAAAGCTGTGCAGGAAGGTGTTTACGCGGAAGTGTACACTGTCATTTTTATTCAGAAGTAAAGACAAAACTTGATAAAAGGAGGTGTACCGCATGAAAAAACGGTACATAGCAGGACTGGCACTGGCTCTTGTGGGGATTTTGAGCGGGTGCGGACAGGCAAAGACACAGCCGGCGGATAATACGATTTCCATCACGCCGGTGGAGCAGGCCACGGCAGAGAAACAATCGGGTGCGGTTGTAGAGTATCATTTTTCCGGCAACAACACGGAAGCCAATGGAATAACGTTCAACAGCTACGCATGGGATGGCAATGCGTGGCAGAACATGGACAAACCTATCGGTGTGTATGGCGTGGGTCTGAATAACGGCACCGGCAAAATCATTTTCCGGCATGATGCCGATACAATCAATGTGGCGTATGATATTGAGATGACGTTCCCAAGTGGCGGCGCTTCGACTCAGTATGGAGATTCGTCCGAGTTGAGCAAACTGCCAACGGACAACCTGACGGTGGCTGTCGCGGGACAGGAGAAGCCAATCGACGATTTGGCAGTCGATGTAGAGATACCTCTTGTTGTGCGTGCGTTCAACACGGACGGAGCAATGCATACGGTAGATATTAATGCGTTCACCGAACCGGATAGCAGCGAAGCACTGAAAAACTGCATCTATGCGGATGCTATTACGGTAACCTTTGTATATAACAACAGCGTTTCCAAATAAACTGCGAATGCCCTGACCTCCCGTCAGGGCATTTTCCTCTTTACGCTCCCGCAAATCTTCACTATAATAGAGGGAGAAAGGGGAGTGGACCAATGTCCCAGACTGACAGCCCGCTGGGCACCGCACCGGTCGGAAAGCTGGTCTTGCAGCTTGCCATCCCGGCGATGCTGGCCCAGTTTGTCAATATTCTATACAGCGTAGTCGATCGGATGTATGTCGGCCACATTGCGGGTGCGGGCGATGCGGCACTGGCCGGTGTCGGCGTGTGCGCGCCCGTGGTGACCATGATAACCGCCATCGGTGCGCTCGTCGGCTTCGGCGGCGGCCCGCTGATGAGCATCCGCATGGGGCGGCGCGACATGGACGGCGCACGGCAGATCGTGGCGAACAGCTTCTATCTTCTGCTGGCGCTGAGCCTGCTGGCGACTGTGCCGCTGCTCGCCTTCAAACGGCAGATTTTGTTCACATTCGGATGCAGCGAGGCTCTGTGGCCTTATGCACAGGCGTACTTCACGACCTACGTTTCCGGCACGGTGTTTGCGCTGCTCAGCTACGGCCTCAACCAGATCACCATGAGTCAGGGCTTCTCCGGCACGGCCATGCGGTCAGTCATGCTGGGTGCGGCGGTAAACATCGCGCTCGACCCGGTGTTTATTTTCGTGCTCGATATGGGCGTGCGCGGTGCGGCACTCGCGACCGTGCTCTCGCAGGCGTGCTCGACAGCGTACATCCTGCGGTTTTTAACCGGCGGCAGAGCGGCGGTCAGCATCACGCGCCAGCCCGTCCACTTCGGCTGGATGCGCCGTATCGCACAGGTCGGCCTGTCGCCGGCGCTCATCATCGCGCTGGATAATGTGCTGCTCATTTCCATCAACGTCATGCTGCGAAAATACGGCGGCGCGGACAGCGATATGCTCATCGCGTGCGCGGCCATCATGCAGAGCGGTATGCTCATCATCACCATGCCGCTCGGCGGCATCACGGCGGGCACGCAGTCCATCCTCGGCTATAACTACGGCGCCGGGGATACCAAACGGGTGATGAAGTCGTTCCGGTGCATCGTTCTGCTGTGTCTGGCGTTCTGCGGCACCATGTTCCTGCTCGCACAGACCGCTTCGGGCGTGTTCGTAAAAATCTTCACCAAAGACCCGGCCTATATCGATATGGCCGCCTATATGCTGCGTACTTACTCGCTCGGCGTACTCGGCCTGTCCATCCAGTATCCGTTCGTGGACGGTATGACCGGTATGGGCCTTGTCCGGTGGGGACTGGCGTTTTCCATGCTCCGCAAGAGCCTTTTCCTTGTGTGCGTGTTCGTCCTGCCGCCGCTGTTCGGCGCAACGGCCGTCATGCTCTCCGAGCCCGTGTCGGATATTGCCGGTGCGGTGTGCTCGGGCAGCGCAGCGCTGTTCCTGATGCCGAAGCTGGTCCGAAAGCAGAGCGGTAATTGAAAACTGCGTTCAGAGTGAAGAGTGAGGAGCGGAGAGTGAAGAGAAGCAGAATTTCGGCTTGCATTAGGTGGATTTGCCAATGATTCCACCGTGCCCGCAATCATTACAGCAGTTCAGACAAATACTGCAACTTCTCTCCACTCTTCACTCCACACTCTCCACTCTTTGTGCAAACTCCCTCTTTACGAATCTGCCGGTACTCGGTATAATAAGGTAAGATAGAAAACTTTCCGTCTAACGGAAACAGAACGATAACGGAGGAACAGAACATGGACGTTAAGGAACGCGCATTGCAGGCACACGAAAAATGGGGCGGCAAGATCGAGGTCGTAGCCCGCTGCGAGGTAAACAGCAAGGACGATCTTTCGATCGCGTACACGCCGGGCGTTGCCGAGCCGTGCCTCAAGATCAAGGACGACCCGAGCCTGAGCTACAAGTATACCCGCCGTCATAATCTCGTGGCTGTCATCACGGACGGCACGGCTGTGCTCGGTCTGGGCGACATCGGCCCGATCGCCGGTATGCCGGTAATGGAGGGCAAGTGCGCGCTGTTCAAGGCGTTCGCGGATGTAGATGCGTTCCCGCTCTGCGTGGCCTCCAAGGATGTGGATGAGATCGTCCGCACCATCCAGCTCATCTCCGGCTCGTTCGGCGGCATCAATCTGGAGGACATCGCGGCTCCGCGCTGCTTTGAGATCGAGCGCCGTCTGAAAGAGGTCTGCGACATTCCGGTATTCCACGACGACCAGCACGGCACGGCTGTCTGCTGCGGCGCGGCTCTGCTCAACGCCTGCCGCCTGACCGGCCGCAAGGTCGATGAGATCAAGATGGTCGTAAACGGCTGCGGCGCCGCTGCGATCGCCGTTACCAAGTTCCTGATGTTCCTCGGTGTCAAGCACATCACGATGGTCGAGCGCTTCGGCATCGTCTGCGAGGGCGATGAGCGCCTCAACCCGGCGCAGGAGGAGATGGCAAAGGTCACCAACCGCGACCACATGACCGGTACGCTGGCCGATGCTGTCAAGGGCGCAGACGTATTCTTCGGTATGTCGGCGCCGCAGGTGCTCACCACCGAGATGGTTTCCACCATGGCAAAGGACCCGATGGTGTTCGCGATGGCCAATCCGGTGCCCGAGATCTGGCCGGAGGATGCCAAGAAGGGCGGCGCAGCCGTTGTCGGCACCGGCCGTTCGGACTATCCGAACCAGATCAACAACGTGCTCGCGTTCCCGGGCATTTTCCGCGGTGCGCTGGACGTTCGCGCAAGCGACATCAACGAGGAGATGAAGCTCGCCGCTGCAAAGGCCATTGCCGCCTGCGTTTCCGATGAGGAGCTGAACGCGGAGTACATCATGCCGATGGCGTTTGACAAAAAGGTCATCCGCTCGGTCGCTGATGCCGTTGCACAGGCCGCCCGCGATTCCGGCGTGGCCCGTATCTGAGCCCAACAGACGAAAAGTTACAAATAAGCCAAAATCAGCCGTGCGGGAGCAATCTCGCACGGTTTTTGCATAAAAAGTGCGTGCACGCACACGCACAAGTTCGCAGATTGGCAAAAACAGCAAATTGCACAAGGATGCTTTGTGAAAAAATGCGTTTGACATTTACAGTGCATAAGGGTAAAATAAGAATAACAAAATGTGTTTGTTCTGTGCAGACGCAGAGAGAAGATTATGGAGGGAATAACAATGTTAGATCCGAAGAAAGTAAGACTGGGTATCTGCCCGATCGGCTGGTCCAATGATGATATGTGGGATCTCGGCGACGAGAACACCTTCCAGCAGTGCATCTCTGAGATGAAGCTCGCTGGTTTCGACGGCTGCGAAGTCGGCCACAAGTACCCGGAAGACAAGACCGTCCTCAAGCATATGCTGGACGTTCGCAACATGACCATCGCTTCCAAGTGGTTCTCCTCTTTCCTGGTTGACAAGCCGTACGAAGAGGTCGAGGCTGAGTTCGTCAAGGAGCTCGAGTACCTGTCCTACGTTGGCGCTACCGCTATCAACGTTTCCGAGCAGTCCGGCTCTATCCAGGGTCAGCTCGACACCCCGGTTCTCGACGACAAGAAGCGCGTTCTGACCGACGAGGAGTGGGATCGCTTCACCACCGGCCTGAACAAGCTGGGCAAGCTGTCCATGGAGAAGTACGGCATCCGCACCTGCTTCCATCATCACATGGGCACCGTATGCCAGACCGTTGAAGAGACCACCCGTCTGATGGAGAACACCGATCCGAAGTACGTATTCCTGTGCTTCGATACCGGCCACTTCACCTTCGCAGGTGAGGATCCGGTCAAGATGCTCGAGAAGTTCGCTGACCGCGTTGGTCACGTTCATCTGAAGAACATGCGTATGCCGCTGGTTGAGAAGGCTCGCGCTGAGCACTGGTCCTTCCTGGACGCTGTCCGCGCTGGCGCTTTCACCGTACCGGGCGATCCGGACGGCTGCGTAGAGTTCGACAAGGTATTCGACCTGCTTGACAAGGCTGGTTACTCCGGCTGGATCATGGTCGAGGCTGAGCAGGACCCGGCTAAGGCTAATCCGTTCGAGTACGCTAAGATGGGCCGTGAGTACATCACTGCACACACCGGTCTGGGCGGCGAGGTTGTCCTGAAGAAGTAATTCTTCACACGATCCGTACAAAACGAATAGAAAACCGAGGGCGTAAGCCCTCGGTTTTTTTAATCAGTTACGAATAATCAGTTACGAATAATCAGTTACGAATAATTAGTAATGAGTAATTAGTAATTAGTAATTAACAGAGCTGCGGCTGCCGTTGGTTCCGGCTGTTCAGCCATACCGCGAAACCCGTCGTAAAGGCGGCTTCTGCGGAAGCTGTTCAATCCCACCACAATTACTAATTACTAACTACTAATTCCTAATTAACAGAGTGCTTGTTATCTAATGAAATTGCCCTGATATAAAGCGTTGCAAATTCTCCGGAAATAGGGTAGAATAGTAGACAGGAATAGATTAAGGAGTGTGGAGCATGGAAGCACAGAAATATAAGCGCGTACTGATCAAGATCAGCGGCGAGGCCCTTGCGGGCGATAAGCATTTCGGTCTGAACTTTGATGTTATCGGTCCGGTATGCGATGTGATTAAAAAATGCAGCGAAGAGGGCTGCGAGATCGGCATTGTTGTCGGCGGCGGCAACTTCTGGCGCGGCGTAAAGGACGGCGGCGGCAAGATGGAGCGCACCCGCGCAGACCACATGGGTATGCTGGCCACCACCATCAATGCACTGGCGCTTCAGGATGCACTGGAGCAGCGCGGCGTGGACGTTCGCGTGCAGACCGCTATCGAGATGAACAAGATCGCCGAGCCGTACATCCGCTCCCGCGCGACCCGTCACCTCGAAAAGGGCCGTGTTGTCATCTTCGGCTGCGGCACCGGCTGCCCGTTCTTCTCGACCGACACTGCGGCGGTTCTGCGTGCGGCGGAGATCGGCGCGGACGTTATCCTGCTCGCCAAGAACGTAGACGGCGTGTACGATTCCGATCCGGCTGTCAACCCGGATGCCAAGAAGTACGACCACCTGAGCTACATGGATGTGCTCAATCAGGGTCTCGGCGTTATGGATTCCACCGCGACCTCGCTGTCCATGGATAACCATATCCCGATCCTTGTGTTCGCGCTTTCCGACCCCGAAAATATTCACCGCGCTGTTAACGGCGAAAAGATCGGTACGATCGTTGAGGAGGTAAAATAATGAAGGAACAGATCAAGTCCCACGAGGCAAAAATGCAGAAAACGCTGGATGTGCTCTCCAAGGAGCTGGCAGCAGTACGCGCAGGCCGCGCAAACCCGGCAGTTCTCGATAAGATCACCGTGGAGTATTACGGTGCGCCGACCCCGCTGAATCAGGTTGCAGCCATCTCCACGCCCGACCCGCGTTCGCTGGCCATCCAGCCGTGGGACGGCTCGGTGCTCAAGGCTATCGAAAAGGCCATTCAGGTGTCCGACCTCGGCATCAACCCGCAGAACGATGGCAAGCAGATCCGTCTGAACTTCCCGCCGCTGACCGAGGAGCGCCGCAAGGAGCTCATCAAGGGCGTTTCCAAGACCGGCGAGGAGGCCAAGGTCGCTCTCCGCAATATCCGCCGCGATGCGCTCGACAAGTTCAAGGCAGCGCAGAAGAAGAGCGAGATCACCGAGGACGAGCTGCACGACGGCGAGGACAAGATGCAGAAGCTGACCGACAAGTACGTCAAGGAAGTTGACGCAATGGTCGCTAAGAAGTCTAAGGAGCTTGCAGAAGTATAACTTCCGCTGCGCTTATAGGGGGCTTCACAAGCCCCCTATATACGAAGTACGGTTCCGGGGAAACCGTACTTCGATACCCGAATGACGCCATCCAAGATGGCTGGGTCGGGGTAACAAAACCCACGCGCGTGTCGCGGGTTTTGTTGCGGCGCTCACGCCGCTGTTGAATGCCGCCGCAAGGCGGCGGTCGCCTGCGGGCGGGCCAATGGCTCGAATTTCTGAGTGAAATTCTGCCATGTGGATACGATTTGCAAGCAAATCGGGATTTTATTGGCTGCTTTGCAGCAAATGTAAGAGCTTTGGGGGCGGCGGATACGTCGCCCTTTTGCATGAAGTAGGGACAAACAGGGAGGTAACAGGTTGGGTCTGTTCACACGAAAGAAGAAAGAGAGCGTGCCGGAGAACCGTCCGGTGCCGCGCCACATCGCAGTCATCATGGACGGCAACGGCCGCTGGGCGAAAAAGCGCGGTCTGCCGCGCAAGGCCGGCCACAAGGTCGGCGCGGAAACGTTCCGCACCATCGCCACCTACTGCAAGGATATTGGCGTGCAGTATTTCACGGTCTATGCGTTCTCTACCGAAAACTGGAAGCGTCCGCAGGATGAAGTCGATGCGCTGATGAATCTGTTCCGGTCGTACCTGAAAGAGGCGGCGGAAACCATGTTCGAGCGTGGCGTAGCCGTGCGCGTGCTGGGCGACCTGAGCCCGCTGCCCGAGGATATTCGTGCACAGATCGCGGAGGTGGATGTCATCGCGGACAAGCTGGGCCCGGATGCGGCGACGGCCTCGCTGTGCATCAACTACGGCGGCCGCGACGAGATCAAGAACGCCGTCCGTGCCATCGCGGAGCAGGTGAAGAACGGCGAGCTGAACCCGGAGGACATCACCGAGGACACGATCACCGCCAACCTGTACACCGCGCATATGCCCGACCCGGATCTCATCATCCGTCCCTCGGGCGAGATACGCACTTCCAACTTTTTGCTGTGGCAGTCCGCATATTCCGAATACTACTTCACCGATGTGCTGTGGCCGGACTTCAAGACCGCCGATCTGGATGCCGCCATTGACAATTTCAACAGCAGAAATCGTCGCTTCGGCGGTGTATAAATGCAAATTTAAGAAAAACAAACCAAACTGGGTGATAATATGAAAGCAAGAGTATTGTTTGGCGTGTTTGGCTTTGCCTTTGTGCTGCTGGCGCTGTATGTGTTCCCGCCAATCGTGCTGGAGCTGGTGCTGGCGGCGCTGTGCGTCATCGCAACATATGAGGTGCTCGGCTCGACGGGGCTGGTACGCAACCATCTGGAGCTGCTGCTGGCAATGCTGGTTTCGCTGGGACTGGCTGTTGGACATTTCAGCGGCCTGCCGTGGCGGCTCGAGAGCGTGGTGCAGGGCCTTGTGCTGGTGATGCTGTTCGGCTCGTTCGCCATCGAGCTGAGATTCCACGACAGCATGAAGTCCTCGCAGGTATCGTGGGGATTTTTCGGTGCGTTGCTCGTGCCGTACCTGCTGCTTAGTCTGCTGCGTATTTTCCAGATGCACTACCACCACGGCGCGTTCATCGTGCTGCTGCCGCTGCTGGCCGCGTGGGGAGCGGACACCTGTGCACTGTTCTCGGGTATGCTGTTCGGAAAGCATAAGCTGGCGCCGGTCGTCAGCCCGAAAAAGACGGTTGAGGGCGCAGTCGGCGGCGTGGTCGGCGGCGCGGTGCTCGTGCTGCTGGCAGCGCTGCTGATGAACAAAACGCTGCATCTCGATATGCCGCTGTGGTCGGCGGTCGTGCTCGGCGCAGTCGGCGCGGTGCTCGGCGAGATCGGCGATCTGTCGTTCTCGGTCATCAAGCGCCAGACCGGCATCAAGGATTACGGACACATTTTCCCGGGACATGGCGGCGTTTTAGACCGCTTTGACAGCGTGCTGTTCGTCGCGCCGTTTGCGGAGCTGCTGTTCCGGGTTATCTGGTGAAACATATAGGGTGAAGAGTGGAGAGTTGAGAGTGGAGATGCGGTGTCCGGCTATGCCGGACGATTAAATCATCGCGCTATGCGCGATACCATAATCTACACTCTACACTCTTTGAAAACCTTGCATAGAGGGAGAAATTCTATGAAAAAGATAGCAATTTTAGGTTCAACCGGTTCCATCGGCACACAAACGGTCGATATTCTGCCGTCGATCGAGGCGGAGGTTGTTGCATTGACGACAAACCGCCGCATAAACTTACTCGAGGAGCAGGCGCGCGCGCTGCACCCGAAAATGGTGTGCGCGATGGACGAAGCTGCCGCAAAAGAGCTCAAGCTCAAGCTGGCGGACACAAATATCGAGGTTTTGACCGGCATGGACGGTCTGATCGCCTGTGCCGCGGAGAGCGGCGCGGATATTGTCGTGACGGCGGTGGTCGGCATGGTCGGTCTGCTGCCCACGATGGCTGCCATCAAGGCGGGCAAGGACATTGCACTGGCGAACAAGGAAACGCTCGTGTGCGCGGGCGGGCTCGTCATGCGCGCCGCAAAGGAGTACGGCGTGCACATCCTGCCGGTGGATTCCGAGCACTCGGCCATCTTCCAGTGCGTGCAGGCGGCGAATGGCAATCCGATTGAAAAAATCCTGCTGACCGCTTCCGGCGGCCCGTTTTTCGGCAAGACTGCCGCAGAAATGCGCGGCATGACCCGCGAACAGGCACTCGCGCACCCGAACTGGTCGATGGGCGCAAAGATCACCATCGACAGCGCGACCATGATGAACAAGGGCCTCGAGCTCATCGAGGCGATGTGGCTGTACGACCTGCCGCCCGAGGATATTGAAATTGTGGTTCACCGTGAGAGCATCGTCCACTCGGCGGTGGAGTTCGCGGACGGCGCGGTCATCGCGCAGCTCGGCCTGCCGGATATGCGCCTGCCCATCCAGCTGGCGCTGACATGGCCGCAGCGCGTGCCGTGCAAGGTGCCGCGGATGTCGCTGGCCGAGGTCGCAAAGCTGACGTTCTACGCGCCCGACTACGAGGCGTTCCCGGCGCTGAATCTCGCCAAGCACGCCGCTTCGCTCAAGGGCGACCGCGGCGCGGTGCTCAACGGCGCGAATGAGGCGGCGGTAGGGCTGTTCCTGAACGGCAAGATCGGCTTTACCGACATCGCGGAGCGTGTTTCCCGCGCACTCGAGGCCATTCCGTACCAAAAAGACATCACGCTGGACGATGTTCTGGCGGCGGACAAAGCTGCGCGCGAGATCGTGCTCGGCTGAGCATTTCCCTTTGTTTTTCCGGAAAGGAGTTACACTTTGCTGCAAATCATTCTGGCGATCCTCGCGTTCGGCGTGCTGGTCATCGTGCATGAGTTCGGTCACTTCATCACCGCCAAGCGCGGCGGCGTGCAGGTCAACGAGTTCTGGATCGGCATGGGCCCGACCCTGCTCAAGCACGAGCTGGGCGGCACGCTGTACTGCCTCAAGCTGCTGCCGTTCGGCGGTGCGTGCGTGATGGAGGGCGAGGACGGCGAAAGCGACAACGAACACGCTTTCGGCAAGGCAAGCCTGCCGCGCCGTATGCTCATCGTGTGCGCGGGTGCGCTGATGAATTTCCTTGTGGGCTTGCTCATCGTGCTGGCTGTCATGCAGCCGAACGGCCCGAACGGCGGGTATATCGTTTCGACGGTCGATTCCATCGACCCGGCAAGCACCGCCGCCGGCGAGTTACAGGCGGGCGATGAGATACTCAAAATCGACGGCTACCACATCCTTGTACGCACCGACTTTGACACCGCGCTCAGCCGCACCGCATCCACCACGCACGAAGTCACCGTGCGCCGCGACGGCAAAAAGGTAACGCTGCCGTCGGTCAAGCTGGAGGCCGCCGTCACGGATGCAGAGGGCAGCAAGCGCATCGGCATCACGTTCGCGGAGCTGCCCGACAGCCTCGGGATGCACCTGAAAATGAGCGTGCGAACCGCCGCAAATTACGCGCGGCTCGTCTGGTCGAGCGTGGGGATGCTGGTGAGCGGACAGGTCGGCGTGGATCAGCTTTCCGGGCCGGTCGGCGTGGCCGAGGTCATGGCCGATACGGCCAAGTACAGCATGGTTTCGTTCTTCCAGCTCGTGGCATTCATTTCCATCAACCTCGGCGTGATGAACCTGCTGCCGCTGCCCGCACTGGACGGCGGACGGTTCGTGTTCCTCGTCATCGAGGGCATCCGCCGCAAGCCCGTGCCGCCCAAATATGAGGGCTATATCCACGCCGCCGGGCTCATGCTGCTGCTCATGCTGATGGTTTATGTGACAGGACAGGACATTTTGAGAATCTTTATAAAAGAGTGAAGAGTGGAGAGTTGAGAGTGAAGAGAACGCAGGATTTCAGCAATGCAGCGTAAATCGCTGTGCTATCTCCACTCTTCACTCCTCACTCTCCACTCTGTTAGAAGGTGTATGGCTATGAAAACAACAAAGCAAATCAGGATTCGTGACGTTTTAGTTGGCGGCGGTGCGCCCATCGCGGTGCAGTCCATGACCAACACGGACACCCGTGATGCCAAGGCGACTTTGGCGCAGATTCAGGCGCTCACCGAGGCGGGCTGCGACATTGTGCGCTGCGCGGTGCCCGATATGCAGGCGGCGGAGGCTCTGCGCGACATCTGCGCGGGCTCGCCCATCCCGGTGGTGGCCGACATCCACTTTGACTACCGGCTGGCGCTGGCGGCCATCGAGGCGGGCGTGGACAAGATCCGCCTGAACCCGGGCAACATCGGCGGCGCGGACCGCGTGCAGGCGGTTGTCAAGGCGGCGAAAGAGCGTCACATCCCCATCCGCATCGGCGTGAACTCCGGCTCGGTCGAGAAGCACATTCTCGAGAAATTCGGCGGGCCGACGCCCGAGGCGATGGTCGAGAGCGCGCTCTATCACGTTGGGCTGCTGAATGACTGCGATTTTGACGACATCTGCATCTCCATCAAGTCGTCCTCGGTGCCGAACACCATGCAGGCGTACCTGCTGGCGAGTGAAAAGACCGATTATCCGCTCCATCTCGGCGTTACCGAGGCGGGAACCGAGTACATGGGCACCATCAAGTCGGCGGCGGGCATCGGCGGCCTGCTGGCGCTCGGCGTGGGCGATACCATCCGTGTTTCGCTGACGGACGACCCAGTAAAGGAGATCTACGCCGCCAAGTCCATCCTCAAGGCAGTCGGCCGTGCCGAGGAGGGCATCAATGTGGTGTCCTGTCCGACCTGCGGCCGCACCCGTATCAACCTCATCGACATTGCCAAGGAGGTCGAGCAGCGCTGCATGAGCATCCGCGGCAAGAAGCTGAAGGTCGCCGTCATGGGCTGCGTTGTCAACGGCCCGGGCGAGGCGCGTGAGGCCGATCTCGGCATTGCGGGCGGCGACGGCGTGGGCCTCCTCTTCCGCCGCGGCGAGATCATCAAAAAAGTGCCGCAGGAGCAGCTTGTTGATGCCCTGATGGACGAAATCGCACACTATTAAGGAGAATAGATGTGGCTGGAAAGCTGATTGATATTTTTCAAAACTGCAAATGCGTAAAAGACGAGAAGCACCTTGCCGCAGGCGAGGTGCGTTCTCTCGCCTTTGGGGATAACAACACTGTGATGGTGGTCGAGCTCGGTCTGCACGAGGTCGTGAGCCGCAAGGTGCTGCACAAGGCTGAAAAGCAGATTGCCGACACCTACGGCCTTGACCGTGTGATGATAGAGCCGCGCTACGAAATGCC
This sequence comes from uncultured Agathobaculum sp., assembly GCA_934504345.1. Lineage (GTDB taxonomy): Bacteria > Bacillota > Clostridia > Oscillospirales > Butyricicoccaceae > Agathobaculum. The sequence goes on from CAKSVR010000027.1 coordinate 13,029, forward strand.
GGGCGAGCTCTCGAACGCCTACATCAAGTCGCTGTACGACGATATGGCGGCGCGGATGCCGTCGGCCAGAGGTCTGCTCGATCATACCAAGTGGGAATTTGCGGACGGAGCGCTCCAGATCCCGATGGACGAGGTCAGCGAGAAGCACTTCGCGAACGCGCTGCGCCATCTGGAGGCCCGCATCCGGCGGGAGCTCGGACGGAACTGTCCGGTACACGCGGTGCGTGCCGCAGCGGAGGATTTCGCGCCCGCGCCGAGGCAGGAGGAAACCCGCGAGGAGATCCTCCACAAGGCGGTCGAGGAGGCGGCAGCCGCTGCGGCGGAAGCGCCCAAGCCCAAGAAGCCGCGTCCGGCTCCGGCACAGCCGAGCACGGGCTATCAGCGCCCGCGCACGGAAAAGGTGCGCGAGGACGACCTCATCTTCGGCAAGCTGATGCAGGACCCGATCGTTTCGGTCAACGAGGCCATCGCCGCGTATGACATGGTGACGATTCAGGGCGAGGTGTTCTTCACCGACAACAAGGACATCCACAGCAAAAAGACCGGCAAGGATTACGTCAAGATCGCGTTCGACATGACCGACCGCACCAATTCCGTGCGCGTTTCCAAGTTCCTCGCGGCGGATAAGGCGGGCGACACCGCCTCCAAGGTCAAGAGCGGCCTGTACTGCACCGTGCAGGGCAAGATGGTGTACGACACATTCGCCAAGGAGATGGTGCTCGAGCCGACCGGCATCGTCAAGGCCAAAAAGCCCGAGCGAAAGGACACCTATGAGGGCATGAAGCGCGTCGAGCTGCACCTGCACACCAACATGAGCGCGATGGACGGCATGAGCTCCACCGCTTCGCTGCTGTGCCGCGCCGCCAAGTGGGGACACCGCGCGATGGCTATCACCGACCACGGCGTTGCACAGGCGTTCCCGGAGGCGCTGCACGCGCAGGAGGGCAAGCAGAAGGGCATCATCGGCGATATGAAGATCATTTACGGTATCGAGGCGTACTACATCAACGATTCGGACAGTATCTCGGTCGTGCGCGGCAAGTGCAATGAGCCGCTTGACGGTACATTCATCGTGTTCGACCTGGAAACCACCGGCCTCAACCCGGCCAGTGAAGAGATAACCGAGATCGCCGCCGTGCGTGTCGTGGAGGGCGAGATACGCGACTCGTTCCAGACCTATGTCAACCCGCACAAGCCGATCCCGGCGGAAATCACCGAGCTGACCGGCATTTCGGACGAAACCGTCGCGGATGCGCCCGACATCGATACCGCCGTTCCCGATTTCCTCAAATGGGCAGGGGAGGGACAGTATCCGCTCGTGGCGCACAACGCGGGCTTCGACATGGGCTTTCTGCGTACCGCGATGGGACGGCTTTCCATCGAGCGGGAGCTCACCAGCATCGACACGCTGGAGATGAGCCGCCTGATGCTGCCGCACCTGAATAAATTCAAGCTCAATCTGCTGGCAAAGGAGCTCAAGGTGGGCCCGTTCGAGCACCACCGCGCCAGCGAGGATGCCGCCGTGCTGGGCCGCATCTTCGTCAAGCTGCTGGCACGTCTGCGGGACGAGATGCACGCCGTCACCACGGCGGACATCAACCCTGTCCTTGCTGCGACCACCGACCGCAAGAACAAGCTGAAAAACCTCCCGCGCTATCACTTTATCATTCTGGTGAAGAACCAGGCGGGACTGCGTAACCTGTACCAGCTCATTTCCAAGAGCTTCCTCGAATACTACAACAAGCGGCCCATCATGCCGCGCAGCGAGCTCATCCGTCACCGTGAGGGCCTGATATTCGGCTCAGCGTGTGAGGCGGGTGAGGTGTTCCGCGCGCTCACCAAGGGTGAGCCGTGGGAGGACATCAAGCGGCTGGCGGAGTTCTACGACTATCTGGAGATACAGCCCATCGGCAACAACCGGTTCATGGTCGCAAAGGGCATGGCAAAGGACGAGGAGCAGCTCCGCGACTGGAACCGTGACATTCTTCGGCTGGCGGACGAGCTGGGCAAGCCGTGCTGCGCCACCGGCGACGTTCACTTCCTCGAGCCCGAGGACGAGGCGTTCCGCCGCATCCTGATGGCCGGTCAGGGCTTCACCGATGCGGATAATCAGGCGCCGCTGTACTTCAAGAGCACGGACGAGATGCTGAAGGAATTTTCCTATCTCGGGGAGGACAGAGCCTACGAGGTGGTCGTGAAGAACACCAACATGATAGCGGATATGTGCGATGTTATCCGGCCGGTGCCGCGCGAGAACTACCCGCCGCACATCGACGGCTGTGAGGACGACCTGCGGAATATGTGTTACGAAAAGGCAAAGCGCATCTACGGCGACCCGCTCCCGGAGCCCGTGCAGGCGCGCCTTGACCGTGAGCTGAACTCCATCATCGGCAACGGCTACGCGGTCATGTACATCATCGCGCAGAAGCTGGTGACAAAGTCCCTCGCGGACGGCTATCTGGTCGGCTCGCGCGGCTCGGTCGGCTCGTCGCTGGCGGCGTTCATGTCGGATATTACCGAGGTAAACTCGCTCGCGCCGCACTACCTGTGCCCAGACGACAAATACCTCGAGTGGCACGAGGATTACTCCTGCGGTGTCGATCTGCCCGACAAGATCTGCCCGAAATGCGGCAAGCCGCTCACAAAACAGGGCTTCAACATCCCGTTTGAAACGTTCCTCGGCTTTGAGGGCGACAAGGTGCCTGATATTGACCTGAATTTCGCGGGTGAGTACCAGTCGCGCATTCACTGGTACACCGGCGAGATCTTCGGCCACGACCATGTGTTCCGAGCGGGCACCATCGGCACGGTTGCCGAGAAAACGGCGTTCGGCTACGTCAAAAAGTACATGGAGGAGCGCGGCATCGAGTGCTCCCGCGCGGAGGAGAACCGCCTCGCGGCGGGCTGCACGGGCGTGCGCCGCACCTCGGGCCAGCATCCGGGCGGCGTTGTCGTTGTGCCCAAGGAGATTGAGATCTACGACGTTTGCCCGATCCAGCATCCGGCGGATGACCCGGATTCCGAGATCATCACCACCCACTTCGAGTATCACTCCATCGATGCGAACCTCTTGAAGCTCGACGAGCTCGGACACGATGATCCGACCATCATCAGGCATCTGGAGAACCTCACAGGCGTGGACGCGCAGCAGATTCCGCTGGACGACCCGGAAACCATGAGCCTGTTCCACTCGTGCAAGGCGCTCAAATACACGGGCGACAACCCGAATACCGACCCGATATTGGGCGACCTCGGCTGTGTGGCCGTGCCCGAGTTCGGCACCAAGTTCGTGCGCGGCATGGTCAAGGAAACCCATCCGTCCACGTTCGCGGAGCTGGTATCCATTTCCGGCCTGTCGCACGGCACGGACGTTTGGCTGGGCAACGCCGCCGAGCTCGTCCGCAAGGGCATCCCGCTGTCCGGCTGCATCTGCTGCCGCGATGATATTATGAACTACCTCATTTTGCAGGGCGTGCAGCCCAAGCTGTCGTTCAAGACGATGGAATCCGTCCGAAAGGGCAAGGGCCTCACCGAAGAAATGGAGAACGCCATGAACGAACAGCACGTTCCGGAATGGTACATCGACTCGTGCAAGAAGATCAAGTATATGTTCCCGAAGGCGCACGCCGTTGCCTACGTTATGATGGCGTTCCGCATTGCGTGGTTCAAGGTACACCGCCCGCTGGCGTTCTATTCGGCGTATTTTTCCATCCGTGCCAAGGGCTTTGATGCCTCGTGCATGATCAAGGGCGACAAGGTCTGTCTGGACAAGATGACCGAGCTGCGCGGCAAGGAGCGCGACAAGACCATCTCCGCGGCAGAAAAGGATATGATGACGACCCTCGAGGTCTGCCACGAGTTCTACCGCCGCGGCTTCACGTTTGAGCCGATGGACGTTTACAAATCGGATGCCACGCGCTTCCTCGTGACGGAAACCGGGCTCATCCCGCCGTTTACGTCCATGCCGGGCATCGGCGAGCAGGCGGCGCTCAGCATCGTTGAGGAGCGCGGGAACGGAAAGTTCCTCTCGGCGGAGGAGCTCATCGTGCGCTGTCCCAAGGCCTCCAAGGCGGTCATCGAGCTGCTCGAGCAGATCGGCGCGCTCGGATCGATGCCGAAAACAACGCAAATGACGTTATTTTAATTAGGACTTCAATGTATATCGTAGGGCGCGACGACTCGGCGCGCCTACGGAATACCATATGCAGGTCGGATAGGTTGCGGCGGGATGAGGTCATCCCGCCCTACACGTTATGTTTGTTGTGTAATTGTACGATACAACACAACAATAAACGTATATTGTAGGGCGGGGTGACCTCACCCCGCCGTTCCCCTAATAAACCACCTGTTTATGGGTGATATGCACCCCGCCCTACGCGAACTAATTAAATGTGCTAATTCTCATGTTAATTCTCAATTCAAAAATATTCTATAATCCCATTGACATAGTATGAATTGGGCGGTATACTGTTAAGCGACATAAAGTACGAGCGGCCTCTCTTAATATGAGAAAAACAGGGAGGTCAAACAGGAGGTTTTTCACATGAACAAGAGCGTTTGGAAGAGAGCGGCAGCGGGTATTTTCTCTGCGGCGATGCTTGTCACCGCGCTGACGGCCTGCGGCGGCAGCTCGAATGCATCTGCGGAGGCCGATGCCAAGCAGGACGATACGGCGGCAAACACCGCTGCGGCGGAAACCATCACGGTGGCCGTTCCGGGCACGCCCAAGCCGTACAACTACGTTGACGACAACGGCAATCTCGGCGGCTACGAGATCGATATGCTGAATGCCATGGCTGACAAGGCCGGTGTGACGCTCGATTTCCAGATCACCGAGTTCGAGTCCATGTTCGCCGGTCTGGATTCCGCACGCTACGACATGATCATCGGCAACATCTCCAAAAAGCCCGAGCGCGAGGAGAAGTATCTGTTCTCCACCAAGCCGTACTTCAAGAACAAGATCGTGCTCATCACTGCACCGAACAACATCGACATCAAGACCATCGATGATCTCGGCGGCAAAAAGGTTCCGGCAGGCGCGGGCCGCGCGAACGCACAGTTCATGGAGAGCTACAACGCGGCGCACACCGACAATCCCATCGACATCCAGTACACGGATGCGGATGCCTCCGCAGCGCTCATCGACCTGTACAACGGCCGTTACGATGCCTGCATCTACAACCAGACCTACGTTACCAACGTGACCGAGGAGTACGGCTACGAGTTCAACACCTACGAGATCCCGAACGCAGACGAGATCGAGATCCCGGAGGCATGGCTCCTGTACCGTCAGGACGAAACCGAGCTGCGCGACAAGATGGACGAGGCGCTGGCTGCCATCAAGGAGGACGGCACGCTGTCCAAGCTGAGCGAGCAGTATTTCGGTGAGGATTACGTTCCGCAGGACTGAAAAGCGAACAAGAAATGAAGAGGAAGAACCCCTGACCGGACGAAACAGCCTGTCAGGGGCAATTCTGCATTAAAGGTGATAACAAATATGAATCTATTCAAGCCATCTGCCATCTGGGAGGGCATCGTCCGCATCCTCCCCAGCATCCCGAAAACACTGGAGATCGCCGCTGTCGCGGCGGTCATCGGCATCGTGCTCGGCTTCCTGCTGGCGCTGTTCCGCATCAAGAGGATACCGGTCTTGAGCCAGCTTTCCACGCTGTACATCTCGTTCATGCGCGGCACACCGCTGCTCGTGCAGCTGTTTTTGTCGTACTACGGCATCCCTGTTATGCTGAACATCCTCAACTACAACTTCGGCTGGACATTCAGCGTCAACGACATACCGAGTATGCTGTTCGTGTTCGTTGCGTTCTCGCTCAACGAGGCGGCCTACATGGCGGAGTCCATCCGCGCGGCGATCCTGTCGGTTGACCGCAAGGACATCGAGGCGGCGTGGTCCATCGGCATGACCGGCGGACAGACCATGCGCCGCGTTATCCTGCCGCAGGCGATGATCGTTGCCATCCCGAACCTCGGCAACAGCCTCATCAGCCTGCTCAAATCCACCTCGCTGGCGTTCACCATCGGCGTGATGGACATGATGGGCAAGGCCAAGGTCGTTGCAGGCAACAATATGCGCTATTTTGAGGTCTATATCGGTCTGGCGCTGCTGTACTGGCCGATGTGCATCCTCATCGAGTTCGCCGTACACAAGCTGGAGAAGCGCTTCAACATTCTGGACAGGGAGGTCGAGCAGAAATGATTAAAATGGAGAAGATCGAGAAATCGTTCGGCAATAACCACGTTCTGCGCGGCGTTGACCTGACCGTCGAAACCGGCGAGGTCGTTTCCATCATCGGTGCATCGGGCAGCGGCAAATCCACGTTCCTGCGCTCGATAAACTTCCTCGAGCCCGCCGATTCCGGCCTGATCACGCTCAACGACATGACGGTGGATACCCGCCATGCCACCAAGCAGGAGATCCTCAGTCTGCGCCGCAACACCGCGATGGTGTTCCAGTCGTACAACCTGTTCAAGCACCGCACGGCGCTCGAGAACGTCATGGAGGGTCTGACGGTGGTGCGCGGCCGCTCTGCCGCTGAGGCAAAGGAGATCGCCGAGGAGCAGCTCTGCCGGGTCGGTCTGGCAGACCGCATGAACTACTATCCGCACCAGCTCTCCGGCGGTCAGCAGCAGCGTGTCGGCATCGCGCGGGCGCTGGCGCTGAACCCCAAGGTCATGCTGCTCGATGAGCCCACCTCCGCGCTCGACCCCGAAATGGTCGGCGGCGTGCTGGACGTTATCCGCTCCATCGCAGAGCAGGGACTGACCATGCTGATCGTCACCCACGAGATGCGCTTCGCCCGCGATGTGTCCGACCGCGTGGCGTACTTCGCGGCGGGCAGCATTTTGGAGCAGGGCACGCCGGAGGACGTTTTTGAACACACCCGCGAGGAGGGAACAAAGCAGTTCCTCGCGCATATGTCGGCACGATGAAAGGAAGATAACTATGCGATTTATTGTTTGCGGTGATGCGCTGTTTTCCAGCCGCAATCTGGCAAAAAGACTGGATAAAACGCTCGTAGAGCGCTTGCAGAGTGCGGACGGCGGCTTTGTCAACGCCGAGTTCTGCACGCCCGAGCCGACCACGCCGCCTGCCTGCGGGCGCGGCTACATGACCTCGGTCCGTCCGGCAACGCTGCGCGAATTTGCCGACCTCAACCTCAAGCTGGTCGGCTTTGTCAACAACCACACGGGCGACTACGGCCCGCAGGGCGTGCTCGACACGATGAACGCCGCCGAGGCCCACGGCCTGACCGCGTGCGGCGTAGGCCGCAGTCTGCGCGAGGCGCGCCTGCCGAAATTCCTCGATACGCCGACCGGCCGCGTGGGTCTGGTCGCCACCGGCTCGACCCGCTCCGAGGTGTTCGCCGCGAGTGACAGCGGCGCCGGTGTCGTGCCGCGCCCGGGCTCCAACCCGCTGCGCTGGGGCCGCGCCTACGTCCTGCCGGACGAGCTGTTCGAGCAGCTCCACCAGATCGACATCGCGCTCGGCACCCGCGAGAGCATGGACGAGGGCTGCCGCGTGGAAACCTATCCGCCGCAGGGCAGCGATGCGTTCCGGTTCGGTTCGCTGTTCGAGGGCTGCCTGAGCATCGAGCGCGGCGAAAAGGCTCACGTTCGCACGTTCGTCAACCAGAAGGATGCGGACGAGGTGCTGAAAAGTGTCGCGGATGCCTCCAAACGCGCCGACCTGACGGTTTTCAGCCTGCACACGCATGAGGGCGTGAACGAGAACTGGTATTCCTCGCAGCCGCCGGAGTTCATCGAGAAGATCGCGCACGATGCCATCGATGCGGGCGCAGATGTTGTCGTCGGCCACGGCGCACACTTCCTGCGCGGCGTGGAGATCTACCACGGCAAGCCCATCTTCTACAACCTCGGCAGCCTGCTGATGGAGTTCGAGGCGGGCGAGTCCATCATTGCCCCGGAAATGTACGAGGCCTACGGCTACGGCCTGGACAGCCGTCCGTCCGACCTGCACTCGAACCGCGCCAAGGATAAGAACGGCAATTTCATCGGCTTCAACGCCGAGCGGCGCTTCTCGGAGAACTGCCTGCTCCAGATCGACAGGGACGAGGACGGGAACGTAACCTACGGCCTCATTCCCATCGACCTGACGATGGAGAACGAGCGCGTGCTCAGCCGCGGCCTGCCGCGCATTGCCTCGGACGAGGTGGCCGAGCAGATCGCGCAGCACATGACCGAGTACAGCGCGCCCTACGGCGTAAAGCTCGCCTATGACAAGCAGAGCGGCTTCATCCGCATCGTGTAAGACAAAGGAGAAACAATGCTGAATCAATTTTCGAGAACCGAGCTCCTGCTCGGCAGGCAGGGCATGGAGCGCCTGTATAACGCGCGTGTCGCGGTGTTCGGCATCGGCGGCGTGGGCGGCTATACGGTCGAAGCGCTCGCGCGTTCGGGTGTCGGCACGCTCGACCTCATCGACGACGACAAGGTGTGCCTGACCAACCTGAACCGCCAGATCATCGCCACCCGCAGCACGGTGGGCAGGTATAAGGTGGATGTGGCCGCCGAGCGCATCCGCGACATCAACCCGGACTGCACGGTCAACGTTTACAAGACGTTCTACACGCCGGAAACCGCCGAGCAGTTCGATTTCACGCAGTACGACTACATTGTCGATGCCATCGACACCGTAACGGGCAAGCTGGAGCTGGTCGAGCGGGCCGCCAAGGCGGGCACGCCCATCATCAGCTGCATGGGCGCGGGCAACAAGATCCACGCCGACAAGCTGGAGGTGACCGACATCTACAAGACCTCGGGCTGTCCGCTGGCGCGCGTTATGCGCTACGAGCTGCGAAAGCGCCGCATCCGCAAGCTCAAGGTCGTGTACTCCAAGGAACCGGCCATGACGCCCATCGACGATATGGCCATCAGCTGCCGCCAGAACTGCATCTGTCCGCCGGGCACCGCGAGAAAATGCACCCAGCGCCGACAGGTGCCGGGCAGTACGTCCTTCGTGCCCGCCGCCGCGGGCCTCATCGCCGCCGGAGAGGTCGTGAAAGACCTGACCGGCGTGGAGAACAAGGGATAAAACAAAACCGTCCTCTCAAGCCTCGGGAGGACGGTTTTTCTTATGCATTTGTAACATTCGAGGCCAGAGCGGCATCAAATTCCGGCCAGCAGCGCTTCAAAACGGCGGGCTTGCCCTCGGCATTGATGAAGCAGTGGCGGCTGTCGCCCGTGCAGCGCAGTGCGCCCGTGGCCTTGTCCGTGACCTCGTAGTGCAGGGTCATACGCACGCCGTTGTACGCCGTGATGCTCGCCTTGATAGACACGGTTTCGCCGAAGCGGGACATCGTCTTGTACTGGCAGGCGACTTCGAGCACCGGGCCGCTGTAACCGGCCGCCTCGATGCGGTCGTAGCCGAAGCCGAGCTGCTCGAGCAGATCCACGCGCGCCTCCTCGAACCAGCGGATGTAGTTCGAGTGGTGGACGATGCCCATGCCGTCGGTTTCGTAATATTGGACTTTGTGGTCGTACGGAATCATTTGATTCACCTCATTTATGGTATTATTGATGGATATGCACCGTAGGGCGCGACAAGGTGAATTGCCCGCAGGGCAAGAGAGGGTCCTCTGGAGGACGACCCGGCGCGCCGTGCCCCTCTGGATTGCACAAACGTTCACCGCCCATTTGCCAAGCGACGGGCAGCCAATGGCAGCCCCTGCGGGCACACGGTTGCATGGGAATTTACGATAATATTTACGTTGGTGGTTATCATCCGTCACGGTTGCCGGTTGTTATGTTTCGGCGCGCCGGGTCGTCGCGCCCTACGGAACATTTCCCATATATGTTATTGCAATTCGGAGAGGTGCGGCGGGGTGGGGTCACCCCGCCCTACCCGTTGTGTTTATGGTATATATCGGTCAATAAAACACAATAAACGTATATTGTAGGGCGGCATGACCCCATACCGCCGTTCCCACAAAACGAAACCACCATATTAACATCCATGGTATTATTGATGGATATGCACCCGCGAACAATGAAAGCGCCCTCTTCGAGGGCGCTTTCTGCTGAAACCTTACTTAAAGTACTTAACGCCGTTTGCGAACAGCGGCTGATACTTTTCGCCGTAGATATTCTTGCCGACGAACGGGCTGTAACGCTCGGTATGGCCCATCTTGCCGAGGACACGGCCGTCCGGCGAGGTGATGCCCTCGATGGCGTACATGGAGCCGTTCGGGTTCCACGCGATGTCCATGGACGGGTCGCCGTTAAGGTCGGTGTACTGGAACGCCACCTGACCGTTCTTGATGAGGTCGTCGATAACGTGCTGCGGCGCTACAAAGCGGCCCTCACCGTGCGAGAACGCGATGGAATGCAGGTCGCCGACATTGCAGGAGGACAGCCACGGGCTCTTCACAGAGGCTACACGGGTGGTGGCGTAGCGGCTCTGGTGGCGGCCGATGAGGTTGAACGTCAGGGTCGGGTCGTCGCCGGTCATCTCGTCACGGATTTCGCCATACGGGACAAGACCCAGCTTGATGAGCGCCTGGAAGCCGTTGCAGATGCCGAGCATCAGGCCGTCGCGCTGGTTCAGCAGCTCGTGGATGCTGTCCTTGATGCCTGCATCGCGCAGGAACGAGGCGATGAACTTGCCCGAGCCGTCCGGCTCGTCGCCGCCGGAGAAGCCGCCCGGCAGGATGACCATCTGCGCGCGGCGGATGGCGCTCTCGAGCTGCTCTGCGCTCTCGCGGAGCGCGTCAGCGGAGAAGTTGCGGACTACGACGATCTCGGCCGCGCCGCCTGCATTCTCGACCGCACGTGCGGTATCGTACTCGCAGTTGGTGCCCGGGAATACCGGGATGACAGCGAGCGGCTTTGCACTCTTGACCGCCGGAGCGGACGCATTGCGCTCGGTGAAGGAGACCTTGGTCAGGTGCTCGTCGGAAGCGGCGGCCTTGGTCGGGAATACGCTCTCGAGCTTGCCCTCAAAGGCGGCGGTCAGCTCGTCGATGGTGATCTTCTCGCCCGCGATGGTGATGGTCTCGTCTGCGGTGGTCTGGCCGACATACCACTGGGCCGGCAGCTCGCACGCCGCCTCGACCAGAATGCCGCCGAAGTTCTTCATGTAGAGCGCGTCGGTCGGGAAGCCCTCGTCGACCGCGAAGCCGATCCTGTTGCCGAGGGACATCTTCGCGATGCCCTCCGCGATGCCGCCGGTGGTCAGAGACCATGCGGAAACGGCCTTACCGGAGGCGATGAGGTTTGCGACCTCGTTCCAGACGTGCTTCATGGTGACGTAGTCCGGCGTGCCGTCCTGATTGTACGGCGCGTCGAAGAAGTAGACCGGATGGCCGGCTTCCTTGAACTCGGGAGAGATCAGGCGGGAAGCGTCCTGCGGCGCGATGGCGAAGGAAACCAGCGTGGGCGGTACGTCCATGTCATCGAACGAGCCGGACATGGAGTCCTTGCCGCCGATGGCCGCGAGGCACAGGTTCTCCTGCGCGGTGTACGCGCCGAGCAGGGCGGACAGCGGCTTGCCGAAGCGCTTCGGGTCCTTGCCCAGGCGCTCAAAGTATTCCTGGAAGGTCAGGTATGCGGTCTCGAAATCGCAGCCTGCTGCGACGAGCTTGGAGACCGACTCGATCACGGCGGCGGAAGCGCCGAGGTACGGGTTCTGCTCGGTGAAGTACGGGTCGAAGCCGAAGGCCATGACGGACGCGGTCTCGCACTGACCGTTCAGTGCCGGCATGGTAGCGGCCATGACCTGCGTCGGGGTCAGCTGATACTTGCCGCCGAAGGGCATGAATACCGAGGACGCGCCGATGGAGCCGTCGAAGCGCTCGACCAGACCGCGCTCGAGGCAGATGCCGAGGGTGGCGGCGAGGTTCAGCAGCTTTTCCTTTTCGGAATCGCCCGCCGGCGCGCAGGAGATGGACGGGGTCGGGAGTGCGCCGACCTCGGCGTCAACGTGCTTGGAGCAGCCGTTGGTGTTGAGGAAATCGCGGGAAACGTCAACGATCGTGTTGCCGTTCCAGGTCATGCACAGGCGGTTCTTGTCGGTGACGGTGGCAACGACGACAGCCTCGATGTTCTCCTTTGCAGCGGCCGCGATGAAGGCGTCGGCGTCCTTTGCGCGGACAACGACAGCCATGCGCTCCTGCGACTCGGAGATCGCGAGCTCCGTGCCGTCCAGACCGTCGTACTTCTTCGGAACGGCGTTCAGGTCGATGTCAAGGCCGTCGGCCAGCTCGCCGATGGCGACGGATACGCCGCCCGCGCCGAAGTCGTTGCAGCGGCGGATCATGCGGGTAACATTGCCGTCGCGGAACAGGCGCTGGATCTTGCGCTCCTCGGGCGGGTTGCCCTTCTGCACCTCAGCGCCGCAGGTCTCGAGAGACTCCTCGGTGTGCTTCTTGGAGGAGCCGGTAGCGCCGCCGCAGCCGTCGCGGCCGGTCTTGCCGCCGAGCAGGATGACGATGTCGCCCGGCTCGGGGACCTCGCGGATGACGTTTTCGATCGGAGCCGCGCCGACGACAGCGCCGATCTCCATGCGCTTTGCAACGTAGCCCGGGTGGTAGATTTCATGCACAAGGCCGGTGGCAAGGCCGATCTGGTTGCCGTAGGAGGAATAGCCTGCGGCAGCGGTCTGGCACAGCTTGCGCTGCGGCAGCTTGTGCTCGAGCGTTTCGGAGAGGGGAACGGTCGGGTCGCCCGCGCCGGTCACGCGCATCGCCTGATAGACGTAGGAGCGGCCGGACAGCGGATCGCGGATCGCGCCGCCGAGGCAGGTGGCTGCGCCGCCGAACGGCTCGATCTCGGTCGGGTGGTTGTGGGTCTCGTTCTTGAACATGAGCAGCCAGTCCTCGTAGTGGCCGTTCACGAGCGCCTTGACCTTGATGGAGCAGGCGTTGATCTCCTCGGACTCGTCGATGTTCTTCAGATAGCCGCGCTTTTTGAGCACCTTTGCGGCGATGGTGCCCATGTCCATCAGCGTGACCGGGCGCTTGGCAGCCTTTTCCTCGCCGTAGACCTCGACGCGGGCGGCCATGTAGCGGTCGAATGCATCCTGCACCATCTGATCTTCGAACTTCACGTCGTCGATCTGGGTGAGGAACGTGGTGTGGCGGCAGTGGTCAGACCAGTAGGTATCGACCATGCGGACTTCGGTGATGGTCGGGTCGCGCTTTTCGGTGTCGCGGAAGTAGGCCTGGAGGAACTTGAGGTCATCGAGGTCCATTGCAAGACCCATGTGGTGCAGCAGGTCGGAGAGCGCACTCTCGTCCATGTGGGTGAAGCCGACGACGGACGCAACGCTGGTCGGGATGGCGTACTCGACCTTGAGGGTCGCGGGCTTGTCCATGGAGGCCTCGCGGGTGTCCACCGGGTTGATGAGGTAGCCGCGGATCTTGTCCATGTCCTCCGCGGTGAGCTCACCCTCGAGAACGTAGATCTTCGCGGCTGCAACGGTCGGGCGTTCGCCGCCGGTGAGCAGCTGGATGCACTGCGCGCAGGAGTCGGCGCGCTGGTCGAACTGACCGGGCAGCGGCTCTACCGCGAGGATGGTGTGAGCGCCCTCGGGACGGGGAAAGTCCTCATCGCAGCACACATCTGCCATCGGCTCGGAAAATACGATGCCCTTGGCCTTTTCGTAGGTTTCCGGCGCGAGTCCCTCCACATCATAGCGGCAGAGATAGCGCACATGAGTCAGGTTTTTGACCTCCAACAGGTCGTGCAGACTGGAGAACAGGCTGCGTGCTTCGACATCGAAGCCGGGTTTTTTCTCGGAATAACAACGATTGACGCTCATATCGTGTTCGCTCCTTTATTGCATGATACTTCTATTCTACCTGTTTCAGCAGAATAAATCAATCGGTGAGGGCGACAAAATCTCACCGATTTCGGCTGGGAAGTTTTCTACAACAGTGAATCGTTAACTGGTAATGAGTAATTAGTAATCAGTTCTTTCAAATTAGTAATGAGTAATTAGTAATTATTGTGATGGGCTGCGTTTTAGCTTTATTTCTTTTCGCTGCTGCCCATTCATAGGGCGTGAATCTTACGGCGCGGCCGTTATCCAGCAAAATGCGTAATTTGCAGGACAATTTACTGCGGTATGACGGTGTGGTTTATCAGCCGCCAACATATGCAAGCAACAACGGTAAGCGGATGCACTCTCTATATAAAACATCGTAGTAGAACGTATGCTTTCGTAGATAAATATACAATAATTAACAATATATATACATATTACTACGGTGGCATACGATGTACTACGGTCTTTCCGTAGGGCGGGGTGCCCTCACCCCGCCGTGTCCCTCCGAATTGCACCCGTTCATGTGGGTAATGTTCGGTTACGGTTTACATGGTATCCGTTGCCCGTAAACATGGTGGTTGACGTTATGTGCGGCGGGGTGAGGGCACCCCGCCCTACGGGAAACGCAAATCACAGCACCAAATAATTACTAATTATCCCCTAACTCTGTGCCGGTGAGCATTTTCACGAGCCACAGCAAAAAGAGCAGCACCAGCACCGGTATCACGCAGGAGGTGACGATGAGCACAGCCAGCGCCTCCAGCATATCGCTGAGCAGCTTTTCGAACTTTTCGGTCGCGCCGGAAACCGTATCCTTGATAGACGAGGCCACGCCCGACCAGAACCCGGTCTGTTCGTCCTCCGTGTCGGTGTCGGCGCTCTGCTCGAGGTCGTCCGCCGCGCTCTGCGCCGCATCGATGGTCTGCGCCATCGAGGTTTGGAACGTGTCCTCTATCATGTGCGAGATGGCGATGCCGCCGGGCACGGCCAGCCACACCGCAAGGCCGAACAGTCCCAGCCGGAGCGCAAGCCGCCGCAGCCAGCCGCTCTGCCGGAAGCGGTACACCATCAGCAAAATGCACACGGCGGGCAGCACAAACCGGAACACCGCCCAGCCGGTTATCGTCAGCAGGTACTTCTCCAGCAGGATGGCGCACAGCACGATGAGGAAATCCGAGGTCAGGTCGGCCAGCTTTTCGGAAATGGCGCTGCCCGTGTCACCCGGCAGGGCGGAGATGGCCGCCGAGGCCGCCGTGGAGGCCGCCGTCAGCTTGAGGACGGTCGTCTGCTTCTCGTTCAGGTAGGCGATGCTCGTGCTGTGCGTTTCCGGCGAAGCCTGCCATTTGGACACGCCGAAAAAGCATCCCAGCGCGATGACGGCCAGCAGCAGGCACGACACGAGCTTTTTTGCGGTTTCGTTCATTCTATCCCTCGTTTCTGTCGGAAAAAAGACGGACCCCAGCCGTCAGAACGGTATCTAACGATTGGGGTCGGTCAGTTTTGTTTATCTTACTTGCTCCATGCGGCCTTGGAAACGCCTTCCTGGAATACCTCGTGGAAGCCCTTGACGTTGGCTGCGATGTCGCCGCCGAACACGGCAGAGCCCGCAACGATAACGTCCGCACCGGCGGCTACGATGTCGGCGGTGTTGGTCAGCTTTGCGCCGCCGTCGATCTCCAGCTCGCAGTTGTAGCCGTGCTTCTGGATCTCCGCGCGGACAGCCTTGATCTTGTCCATGCACTCCGGGATGAAGCCCTGACCGCCAAAGCCCGGCTCAACGGTCATGATGAGCACCATGTCGCAGTACGGCAGCAGCGGGAACAGCACCTCAGCGGGTGTTTTCGGCTTGATGACGCACGCCGCCTTGACACCGGCCGCGCGGATCTTCTTCAGCTGCTCGAGCGTATCGCCGTTGGACTCGTAATGCACGGTGATGATGTCCGAACCGGCCTTGATGAAGTCGTCGAGATACTGATCCGGGTCGCTGATCATCAGATGTACGTCCAGCACCTTGTCGGTGGCCTTTCGCAGCGCCTTGACAACCGGCGCGCCGATGGTGATGTTGGGCACGAAATGGCCGTCCATAACGTCAACGTGAACGTATTCCGCACCGGCATCGGTGGCGATCTTGATGTCGCGTGCAAGGTTTGCAAAGTCCGCAGACAGAATGGACGGTGAGAGCTTGATTTCCATGACAGTTCCTCCTGTGGCCGCTGGTCGTTCGCGGCTTTTTCTTCATTATAACACAGCCTGCGCGAAATTCAAAGCAATTCATAAGTGAGATAGGAGTTAGGAGGGAGGAGGTAGGAGATAATTAGGAATTAGTAGTTAGTAATTAGTAATTATTCAGAGCGGAGAGCCAGCAAGAGAGTGTAGAGTGGAGAGAACGTAACGGTTTCCGCAGAGGAGGCCGTTGACCGGCAAATGGGAGGTAAAGCAAACAAAAACCGCCCGAATGGGCGGTTTGAATGACAGGTTTCAGCAATATATGCTATAATATACATGGACGCTGTTACAATAGCGGTCAGACCCTCTTTTCCTTTCCTCGGGTTGAGGCGGAAAGGAGGTGGCGCGAATGCGGAAAAAGGCTTTTCAGCTTTTCGTATGTGCAGTCATTGTGCTGTACATTTTCTGTATAAAAGCGCGATGACCGCTCGGCTTAGGCCCCGAACGGTCATCATAAAATAATTTGATGATAAATGCGAGGGTCTGACTGCTGTAACAGCGTCCCTTGTATCTATATTATAGCATACACTGCGATTTTGTCAAGCGGCTGCTAACCTGCACGCGCTGAACCGTACCGCCAGTAATTACTAATTACTAATTCCTAATAAAAAGAGCGGTTTTTTCGCTTTTTTTATTGACAGCACGGCGGGAAAGCGGTATACTGAGCATAGATATTAACACACTATTAAAAAGTATTTTGAAAAGAGGTGCACCATGGCAGATACAGGAAAACTCAAGCAGGAGAACACGCTCCTGCTGCGCCGGGCGATGCGGCACGGCTGCTTCAGCAAGAACGAGCTGGCCCGCCGGACTTCGCTCAGCTTCCCGACGGTCAGCCGCATCGTGGATGAGATGGTCGAGCGCGGTGAGGCTCGCGAGGCCGGTGCGGCTGCCTCGACCGGCGGGCGCTGTGCCATGCAGTACGAGCCCGACCCGGCCTATCGGCTGTTCCTGTGCCTGCGGCTGGAGCAGGACACGCTGCACTGGTCGGTGTGCGACCTCTACGGCGCGCCGCTGGAGCAGGCTGAGCAGGTCTGCACCGGCGATGTGCGCGCATTTTTGGACACGCTCCTGATGCGTGTTAAGGTGCGTTACCCGCGGCTTTCGGCAGTTGTGCTGGGCTTTGCCGGTACGATGCATGACGGCATCGTCACCGAGAGCTTCGGCTATCCCGAGCTGCGGGGCGTGAGCCTTAGTGCGTATCTTCACGAAAAGTCGGGTCTGCCGTGTACGGCGGCCCGCGATATGCAGGTCGTTGCGGCAGGCTATGCGGCGCAGTTCACGCCGCCGCCGAGAGCCGCCGTGTGCATCTATATCGGCAGGCTGGGCGCTGGCGCGGGCCTTGTGCTGAACGGCAAGGTCTGGGGAGGCGCGGCCGGTTTTGCGGGCGAGCTGCACTATCTGCCCATCGAACACAACCTCGCATACGCCAAAAACCACTTTGCGGGTGCGGATATGGCGGATTATTTCACCAAAGTGCTCTGCGCGTGCGCGGCGCTCATCGACCCGGACAGGGTGGTGCTGTATGCCGACCCGCTGTTGATCGGGCAGGTCGAGTGCATCCGCGAAAGCTGCGCGGCGGTGCTGCCGCCGCAGGCCATGCCGACCATCGAGCTGTCGCAGGCGTTCACGCAGGATTACGACCGGGGACTTTACACTTTGGCAACAGATTTGACGGAGGAAACCCTATGAAATGCTTTATTTTTGACATCGACGGCACACTTATCGACTCCGCAGCAGTGGACCAGCAGGCGCTCCGCCGGATGCTGGCCGAGTTTGGCTACCATTTCACCTATGAGCAGCTCATTTTCTCCTTTGGTATGCCGGGCCGCCGTGCGTTGGCCATGCTGGGCATCCCCGCTGAGCAGATCGAGCCCATGATAGAGCGCTGGGAGAAGCTGGCATACGACCGTCTGGACGAGATACCCATGTACGACGGCATCCCGGAAACGGTGGCTGCGCTGAGAAAGTCGGGCTGCAAATGCGGCATCGTCACCTCGCGCACGCGCCTCCAGCTTGAGCAGGGCATCGAGCCCATCGGCTTCACGCCGTGGTTCGACGAGATCGTCTGCGCGGACGAGGTCGAGCACCCAAAGCCCGCACCGGATGCGCTCCTCGAGTGTCTGCGCCGACTGGACTGCCCGCCGGAGGAGGCCGTTTATATCGGCGACAGCGAATACGATATGCAGTGCGCCGGGAGCGCCGGAGTCAAGAGCGTTCTGGCGCTGTGGGGATGTTCGGAGGCGGAAAAATTAACGTCCGACATGAGATTTGAGCACCCCTCCGAAATCCTGACATTGCGATGAACTGCATTCAGAGGGAAGAGCTTATCAAGATAGGAGTTAGGAGGGAGGAGATAGGAGTTAATTAGTAATTAGGAATGAGTAATTAGGAATTATTTGGTGCTGTGATTTGCGTTTCCGTAGGGCGCGACAAGGTGAATTGCCCGCAGGGCAAGAGAGGGTCCTCTGGAGGATGACTCGGCGCGCCGCACCAACCGGAAACCACCACATGAACCAGCACGGTATCATCGATGGGTATGTGCCGTAGGGCGCGACGACCCCGGCGCGCCGTTCGTAACGATGTGCAGACGGTTTATGCGGCGCGCCGAGTCGTCGCGCCCTACGGAGCTCTTCACTCTCAACTCTCAACTCTTCACTCTACAAGAAAAGCCTCTCTCAAAACTGAGAGAGGCTTTTCGTCACTCCGACTTATGCAGGAGGTCCATAAACTCCTCGCCGGTGATGGTTTCCTTTTCCAGCAGGAAGTGCGCCAGCCGGTGCAGCGCATCCATGTTGTTCCGGAGGATATTGATGGCCTTTTCATGCGCGGTCTTGACGGTCGCGATGACTTCTTCATCGATCTGGGCGGCGGTTTCCGCCGAGCACGCCAGCGCCGTATCGCCCGACAGGTACTGGTTGGTGACGGTTTCGAGCGCCACCATATCGAACCTGCGGCTCATGCCGTAGCGGGTGATCATCGAGCGGGTCAGCTTGGTGGCCTGCTCAATATCGTTGGAGGCGCCGGTGGTGACCGAGCCGAAGATGAGCTCCTCCGCCGCACGGCCGCCGGTGAGCGTTGCCACCTTGTTGAGCAGCTCCTCCTTGCTCATCAGGTTGTGCTCGCCCTCATCCACCTGCATGGTGTAGCCCAGCGCACCCGAGGTACGCGGGATGATGGTGATCTTGGTGACCGGCGCAGAGTTGGTCTGCTTTGCCGCCACGAGCGCGTGGCCGATCTCGTGGTACGCCACGATCTCCTTTTCCTTGGCGCTGAGCACGGCGTTCTTGCGCTGTGCGCCCGCGATAACGGTTTCCACACTCTCGTCAAGGTCGGCCTGCATGACAGCGCTGCGGCCCAGACGGACAGCACGCAGAGCGGCCTCGTTGATGATGTTCGCGAGATCCGCACCGGAAGCACCGGAGGTTGCCCGGGCGATGGAGTTGAAGTCGATGTTGCCGGTCATATGCACATCCTTGGCGTGCACCTTGAGGATGGCGATACGGCCCTGCAGGTCAGGCAGCTGCACGGGAATGCGGCGGTCGAAGCGGCCCGGGCGCAGCAGTGCCG
>CAKSVR010000028.1 GCA_934504345.1 uncultured Agathobaculum sp.
GGTTTTCACGAAACATTCTCTCCTTCTCTGGTTTCGCTTCCAATTTACAGCCGCCCCAATAAAATGCACCTGATCAAGCTGCGTTTTCCGGCCTGCTGCAAGCGGATAGGATTGTTTAGAGTGCAGCCTGCCCGTGCTTCGAAATCCACATCCCTGCAAGGCGTTGACCGCATTTGTTATCATAGCACGGATTAACAAGAATGGCAAGAAATTCTTGTATACTATATATAAAAAGTTAAATATATTTTGTGCGATAAGTAAAATTGGTGGTTAATGATGCACAATTTTTAATAAAATAAATAGGCGTAATAATCAAAAAACCGATACAAACCGAGAACCGACGAACGCCGTTGCACGCAGCGCACGCTCCGCCGGAAAAACGGTGTCGGCGTGTTCTTTTCGCGGCCTTGCCGCTGCACCGTGTATCCCGCCTCCATCCGTTTTGCAGGCGCATTCGATGCAAAGGCGCTCCGGCTGCGGAAAACAGTCTGCATTTCTGCCTGTTTTGACAGAATTAAGGCGAAATTCCTTGAAATACCGCCTGTAAAGTGCTATGCTATTCTTATATATTGCCGCTGGGCGGCGAGGAATGAGGAAAAGAAGGACAGTCTGTCGGGGAGAGGCGGCTGGCACGGGTAAGGAGAATCGATTGATGAAAACGAAAAAGCGGAAGCGCGGCCTGTCCTTCCTGCTCACGGTGCTGGCAGCAGCGGTATGTCTGCTGACTGGCTGCGGCGCACAAAGGAGCGAAGCGCAGGAGGATGCGGAAACCATTCAGGTCTATCTGTGGAACACCACACTGTATGAAAAATATGCCCCTTATATCCAGTCGCAGCTGCCGGATGTGAATATTGAGTTCATTGTCGGCAACAACGATCTGGATTTTTACAAATTTCTGAATGAGAACGGCGGCCTGCCGGACATCATTACCAGCTGCCGCTTCTCGCTGCATGATGCCGCGCCGCTGAAGGACAGTCTGATGAACCTCGCCACGACCAACGAGGCGGGCGCGGTCTACAACACCTACCTCAACAGCTTCAAAAACGGGGACGGCAGCGTCAACTGGCTGCCGGTCTGCGCGGACGCGCACGGCTTTGTGGTCAACCGCAGCCTGTTCGAGAAATACGGCATTCCGCTGCCCACCGATTACGACAGCTTTGTTTCCGCGTGTCAGGCGTTTGAAGAGCACGGCATCCGCGGCTTTGATGCGGACTATTTATACGACTACACCTGCATGGAAACGCTTCAGGGACTTTCGGCCTCCGAGCTTTCCTCGGCGGAGGGCCGCAAATGGCGCACCGCGTACAGCGACCCGGCCAACACCGAGAAGGTCGGTCTGGACGACACCGTCTGGCCGACCGCATTCAAGAACCTTGAGCAGTTCATCCGCGACACCGGCCTGAACGCCGCTGACCTGACACTGAACTACGACGACATCATGGCCCGGATGCGCGGCGGCGAGCTTGCCATGTACTTCGGCAGCTCTGCGGGCGTTAAAATCTTACAGGATGAGGGCATCGATACGACCTTCCTGCCGTTCTTCGGTCAGGACGGGCAGCAGTGGCTGATGACCACCCCGTATTTTCAGGTTGCGCTGAACCGCAATCTCGAGCAGGACAGCGCACGCCGCGACAAGGCCATGCAAGTGCTCCATGTCATGCTCTCCGAGGATGCACAGAACCGCATCATCTATGACGGACAGGACATTCTGAGTTACAGCCAGAACGTCAGCCTCCGTCTGACCGATTATCTGGAGGATGTGCGCTCGGTGGTTGAGCAGAACCATATGTACATCCGCATCGCCTCCAGCGATTTCTTTTCGGTGTCCAAGGATGTGGTTTCGCGCATGATCGCGGGCGAATACACGGCAGAGCAGGCGTATCAGGCGTTCAACGCGCAGCTGCTTGCGGACGATACGGACACGGCACAGACCGTTCTGACCTCGGACAAGGGCTATTCGAATGTTTTCCATGCGGACGGCGGCAATGCCGGCTTCTCCGTGATGGCGAACACGCTGCGCGGCGTGTATGACACCGATGTGCTCATCGCTGCGGCGAACAGCTTTACCGGCAGCGTTCTGGCGGCAGACTACACCGAGAAGATGGCGGCCTCTATGATCATGCCGAACAGTCTGCTCGCGTATCAGCGCACGATGAACGGTGCGGAGCTGACCGAAACCGTCCGCGCCTTTGTCGAGGGCTGCGAGGGCGGCTTTACGCCGTTCAACCGCGGCTCTCTGCCGGTGGTCAGCGGCATCGCCATCGAGGTCAAGGAGGAAAACGGCGGCTTTGTGCTGACCGGGCTTACGCGGGACGGCAAACCGCTCCGCGAGGACGATAGCGTAACCGTGACCTGTCTGGCAACGGCGGGCAGCATGGCGCCGCTGCTCGCGGACGAGAGCCGCGCCTTTGAGGGCGGCGACACGACGGTCCGGGACACATGGAGAGCATATATCTCCGGTGGGAACGCCGCGCTGGCGGAGCCGGAACACTATATTACATTGAGGTAAACAGGAATGACTGACAAAAAACGCGGCGGAAAATTGAAAAGCCGCCTCCCGCAGCACTGGCGCAGCACAGTCGCTGCTCTGCTCGTCCTGTTCGTGCTGATCGGCGGCAGCTGCGCCCGGTACGTCCTGTTCATCTCGCAGACGGTCTATCAGGAGAGCACCTCGCATCTGTCCGAGCTTGTGCATAAATCCGACAATACGCTGAACCAGCTGGTCGGCCGAAACCGGATGATCCTGCATCTGTGGGGCGGTTTGCTGGAGATCGCCTCGAGCGAGGAGCAGATCCGCTCCGGTATGGACGAGATGCAGCAGGAAACCGGCTGCGCCGCCCTCTACTTCCTCGCTTCGGACGGCAACTGCATGACGCAGGACGGCGAAAAGAGCAGCCTTGGCTCGCAGACCGATCTGGGCACGCAGTTTTTCACCGGAAAGGACTTCGTTGTGAACACGGCGCTGCCCGGCAAGCCGCAGATGCTCGTGTTCGTCTGCTCGGAGGTGAGCGGCACCTACCGCGGCTTCGACTACGATGCGGTCGCCATCGCCTATTATAATGATACGGTGCTGAGCGCGATCGACAGCTCTGCCTTCGACGGCGCGGCGCACAGCTATGTCACCTACCCGGACGGGCGCGTCGTGCTCGACAGCGAGGCCGACAGCGACGACCCGGTCTATAACCTGCTCGCGGAGCTGCGCAGCAACTCCGATCTGTCCGGGAAAAAATTCGATGCGCTGAGCGACGATTTCGCGCAGGGCAGGAACGGCAGTATGATGCTGGCACTGCGGGGAACCCGGTACTATCTGGTCTACGAGAACACGGGTATCCAGGACTGGATCATGCTCGGCCTTGTCCCGGTCCGCATCGTCAACGCCAGCATGGGTACGCTGTGGCTCCGGACGGTCGAGATCGTGACTGTTGTCGCGTGCCTGCTCATGGTGCTGCTCATCACGCTCATCGTACGCAGAAGCCGCAATGCGCTGCGGCGGAAAGATACCGAGCTCCTGTACAAGGATGAGCTGTTCACCCGGCTCTCGCGCAACGTGGACGACGTTTTCTTCATGCTGGATGCCGAAACCTCCCGCACGGACTATGTCAGCCCGAACATCGAGCGGCTGCTGGGCTTGCCGCTCGAGCAGGTGCGGCAGGACATCCGTGTGCTGAGGCTGCTGCACCCGGAGGACTCTCACGACCGCAATAAGAACTTCCTCGCAGGGATGCGGTGCGACGAGCAGCGCGAATGGGATGTCGATTATGCCCATCGGCAGACCGGTGAGCGCCACTGGTTCCATGTCGTTGCCATGGGCAGCAAGGTCGCAGGCCGGACCAAGTACATCCTCGTGATGTCCGACCGCACGGCCGACCGAAAGAACAATCAGGCGCTTTCCGAGGCGGTCGCGGCCGCCGAAGCCGCCAGCCGCGCCAAGAGCACCTTCCTGTCCAATATGTCGCACGATATCCGCACACCGATGAATGCGATCATCGGCTTTACCACTCTTGCGGTCAGCAATATCGACAATCAGGAACGGGTGAAGGATTATCTGACCAAAACCCTCTCCTCGAGCCGCCACCTGCTCTCGCTCATCAACGATATTCTGGATATGAGCCGCATCGAGAGCGGCAAGCTCCATCTGGAGGAAACCGAGGTCAACCTGTCCGAGATGCTGCACGACATCAAGACCATCGTCGGCGGACAGGTGCACGCCAAGCAGCTCGAGCTTTATATGGATGCGCTTGACGTTGTTGACGAGGACGTTTACTGCGACCGGACACGGATGGGGCAGATATTGCTCAACCTGCTGTCCAACGCCATCAAGTTCACGCCGGCGGGCGGCACGGTATCCGTGCGTGTCCGGCAGCTTGCCGGAATCGTGCGCGACCGTGCACAGTACGAGTTCCGTGTCCGCGACAACGGCATCGGCATGAGCTCGGAGTTCGCGCAGAAGATCTTCGAGCCGTTTGAACGCGAGCGTACCTCCACGGTCAGCCGGATACAGGGAACCGGCCTCGGCATGGCCATCACCCGGAACATCGTCGAGATGATGGGCGGCACGATCGAGGTGCAGACCGAGAAGAACCGGGGCACCGAGTTTATCATCTGCCTGCCGCTGCGCGTGCAGACCGGAACCCGCCACGAGGAAAAGATCGTGGAGCTGGCCGGCCTCAAGGCGCTGGTGGTGGACGACGATTTCAACACCTGCGACAGCGTGGCAAAGCTGCTGACCCGTGTGGGAATGCGTGCGGAGTGGACGCTCTCCGGCCGGGAGGCTGTGCTGCGTGCGCGGCAGTCCATCGAGCTGGGCGACCCCTGCCGTGCCTATATCATCGACTGGCGGCTGCCGGATATGAACGGCATCGAGGTCACGCGCCAGATCCGCAGCCTGAACGATGACACCCCCATCATCATCCTGACCGCCTATGACTGGTCGGACATCGAAGCGGAGGCAAAGGCGGCGGGCGTGACGGCGTTCTGCTCCAAGCCGATGTTCCTGTCCGACCTGCGCGACACCCTGCTGACAGCCATCGGACATACGCAGCCGGCGGCGCAGGACATCCTGCCCGGGAAAAACGCCGACTTCTGCGGACGGCATATCCTGCTGGTCGAGGATAACGAGCTGAACCGCGAGATCGCGATTACAATCCTGCACGAGTACGGTTTTCTGGTCGATACCGCCGAGAACGGCGCGGTCGCGGTGGAAAAGATCCGCACCTCGGAGCCGGGACGCTATGATCTGGTGCTGATGGATGTGCAGATGCCGGTCATGGACGGCTGCACCGCTACCCGGCACATCCGTGCGCTGAAGGACCCGGCGCGCGCCGCAGTCCCGATCGTTGCCATGACGGCCAACGTGTTCGAGGAGGAGCGAAAGCGGGCGTTCGATTGCGGCATGAACGGCTTTTTGTCCAAGCCGATCGTGATCGAGGAGCTGATCGACGTCCTGAAGGACATTATGCACTGACCGCGCCATGCGGATACACCAGAACCCGGAGTACCGGCCGAAAACGGCTGACGGTACTCCGGGTTTTCGGATATGCAGAGGCCGCAGCGCGGTAAGGCAAAAAAATCCGTTAAAAAAATTTTTCAGAAGCCGGAACCTTTTTAGATGTGCTTCGTCTAATAAAGGGAAAGAGAACAGATACTGCTCTCTTAGAAAGAAGGCTTTTTACATGAAAAAAACACTGATGGTATTTGCGTGCACGGCGCTGCTGGCTGCATCGCTTTCGGCATGCGGCAGCAAGCCCGCCGAGAATACGGATACCGGTACAGCTTCTTCCTCGAGCAGCGAACAGCAGCAGGAAAATACGCTCACCGGCGCGCTCGATGAGAAGAAGAACGGTATGTTCGTTGTAACGGATGCCAAGGGTGTGTCCTATGAATTTACCTACGATCCCTCCGATACGCCGAAGGGTCTGGACGGTGTCGCAGCGGGCGATTCG
This sequence comes from uncultured Agathobaculum sp., assembly GCA_934504345.1. GTDB lineage: Bacteria > Bacillota > Clostridia > Oscillospirales > Butyricicoccaceae > Agathobaculum. The sequence continues at coordinate 5,943 of CAKSVR010000028.1, forward strand.
GTCACTGTGACTTATACGGGCACGGTTTCCGAGGTCGATTCGTTTGACGGCACGATCCTTTCGGTCGAGAAAGCACAGAATTAAAGATGCGGCTGCCGCTTGGAAAGAACGCAAGGAAATCCCCTGCCGGGGACAGATTTTCTGTCACCCCGACAGGGGATTTCGCTTTTCGGGACGGCTGCTCGGCCTTGTCCTCGCCGAGTCATCAACAAGCAGAATTTTCTGTTGTGCAGGGGCGCGGCAGCGTGTATAATAAGGGATGAATTGTGCCGATATGCGGCACAGACAACGAGTAAGAGAGAGGACACCGGCATTGGTATGAACAGACACAAACGGGTAAGATGCACTCTGGCGCTTTTGACCATGCTGACGGCGGGTCTGCTGTCCGGCTGCGCTTCGGATGCGGCATCCGACAGCACACTCCCGACGATCACCGTCGGCAGCGACACCTATCCGCCTTATGTCTATATGGACAATAACGGCGACATTACCGGTCTGGACGTGGATATTGCGGAGGAGGCATTCCGCCGCATGGGATACCGCGCGGAATTCACCACGATCGACTGGGAACAGAAAACCGAACTGGTCGATAACGGAGAAATCGACTGCATCTGGGGCTGCTTCTCCATGGACGGCCGCGAGAACGACTATCAGTGGGCGGGACCGTATCTGGTAAGCCGTCAGGTCATCGCCGTCGGCGCGCAGAGCGGCATCGAACAAATGAGCGATCTCGCCGGAAAGACCATCGCGGTGCAGGCCACCGGCAAGCCGGAGGCGATCTTTCTGAGCGGAGGCGAAAACGTCCCGGCCTTCCGAAATATCATCAGCCTTGCTGACCGCAGTGTGCAGTATGCCATGCTGGACTGCGGCTATGTGGACGCGGTAGCAGCGCACGAGGAGGCCATCCGGCAGTATATGAAGGACTACGGCGCGAGCTTCCGCATTCTGGATGAAACGCTGCTGACGACCGGCATCGGCGTGGCATTTTCCAAGCACGACACACGCGGTCTGGCGGCGCAGCTGACCGAGGTTTTCGCGCAGATGCGCGAGGACGGCAGTATGGAACAGCTGGCCGAAAAATATCTCGAGGTTCCCGCGCACAGTCTGGAGGTGGAGCAGCTTGAACAATAAATCCCGGCGCATCGTTTCCCAAAGAACGTTCTGGTGCCTGTGCCTCGCGGCGGGGCTTTTGTTCCTCAGCGCAGTATTCCTGCTGTCCCGGCACGCGGATATGCGGGATTGCGAGCAGCGTATGACCGAGCTGATCGCCTTTGCCAAGGAGCAGTCCTCCTCCTATGTGCAGTATAACGAAATCGCTGTGGCCAAGGCGCTCGTGCGCGGAGCGACCGCCGTTGAGGAGCTGGACGGCGTGACGCTCGACTGCGATGAGGACGAGCTGCGGCAGTATGCGGAGCGGCTGTGGCTGACCGGCGTTTCGGTGCTGGATGCGAACGGCAGGCTGGTCTGCGAGTACAGCACGGACGGCATCGGCTATGCCAGCCTGCAAACCGATCTGGAGGCCGAGCGCGTGCTCGCCGTGATCGGTCATCCGCAGAGCACCTATGTTCGGCGCGTGCAGCTGACCGACGGCTCGTTTGCCGACATTGCCGCGCGCAGCTGCGCGGACAGCCGCGGCGCAGTGCTTGGCTGGCGGCACACCGGAGCGGCGTTCGCAAAGAAATCCGTGCTCTCCGTGCAGGATCTGCTCGACGGCTACGATGCCGAAACCACGGGAACCGTGCTCCTGTCGGACGGCAACCGCGTAACCGCATCGGACGACCCATCCCTGATCGGTACGGACACTATGGGAAATGAGCTGCTCCGCCGCATCCGTTCGAGCGGCCATGCCGACCGGCTGGTCTATGCCGGAAGCAGGGGCCTGACCCGATATTACGGTATGTACAGCCACGGGCGCAGCTTCTACTACTATATGTATGTCCCGGGCAGCCTTATCTACACGAACACGCCGGTCAATATGATCGTGGCATTCCTCGCCTGTGCAGTCGTCCTAACGCTGCTCCTGTTCCTCCGGCGCAATACGGAGCGGAACTTTCGGCAGCAGCAGAAAATGCTCGAGCAGGAATATCAGACCTCGCTTGAGCAGAAGAACGCCGAGCTTGAACGCGCCGTCCGTCAGGAAACGGCGGCAAACCGCGCCAAGCGCGAATTTCTGTTCAATATGTCGCACGACATCCGCACGCCGATGAACGCGATCATCGGCTTCACCTCGCTCGCGGCCACCCATATCGACAACCGTGAGCAGGTGCTCGATTACCTGAAAAAGACCGCGACAGCGAGCCAGCATCTGCTCTCGCTCATCAACGATGTGCTCGATATGAGCCGCATCGAGAGCGGCAAGGTTTCCCTCGAGCTGCGCCCGGTGCACCTGCCCGAGCTTGTACACGATCTGCGCGATATTATCCAGTCGAGCATCACAGCCAAGCGCATCTCGCTGTTCATCGATATGGTCGATGTGGCGGATGAGGATGTGGTTGCCGACCCTATGCGTCTTAACCAGATCATGCTCAACATCCTGTCCAATGCCATCAAGTTCACCCCGGTAGGCGGCATGATCACCCTGCGTATCGTTCAGAAGCAGACCGCGCCGCATGGCAGTGCGGATTATGAATTTCATATCCGTGACACCGGCATCGGCATGAGCTCGGCGTTTCAGGAGCATATCTTCGAGCAGTTTGCACGCGAGGAAACCTCGACCGTGAGCAAAATTCAGGGAACCGGTCTTGGCATGGCGATCACAAAAAATCTGGTCGATATGATGGGCGGCAGCATTTCGGTCGAGAGTGAGCCGGGGAAGGGCTCGGAATTCACGGTTTCCCTGCGCTTTCCCATCAGCGGAGAGCAGGCCGCGCCGCAGCGTATCCCGCAGCTTGAGGGTCTGCGCGCGCTCGTGGCGGATGACGACACCGACACCTGTCTGAATGTCAGCAAAATGCTGCGCGCGATCGGTATGCGGTCGGACTGGACGACCTCGGGACATGAGGCTGTCGTCCGCACGCAGGACGCGATCGAGCAGGGTGACGGCTTCTACGTCTTTATCATCGACTGGATGATACCCGATCTGAACGGTCTTGAGGTCGTGCGCCGCATCCGCAAGCTGATCGGTAATGACATCCCGATCATCATCCTGACCGCCTACGACTGGACGGATATTGAGGTTGAGGCAAAGGCCGCAGGCGTGACTGCGTTCTGCGCCAAGCCACTGTTCATGTCCGAGCTGCGCCGCGTACTGGCTGAACCGTTTCTTCCGGCAGAGCCTGCGGAGCAGACGGAGAAAACGGCAGATTTCGCCGGAAAACGGCTGCTGGTCGTCGAGGATAACGTCCTCAACCGCGAGATCGCGGTGACGATGCTCGAGGAAGGCGGATTCGAGGTGGATACGGCGGAAAACGGAAAGGTCGCGGTTGACAAGGTGCGCGAGAGTGCGCCCGGGCACTATGATCTGGTACTGATGGACATTCAGATGCCGATCATGGACGGCTATGCGGCCGCGCGTGCCATCCGCGCTCTGCCGGATGCCGAAAAGGCGGGTCTGCCCATTGTCGCCATGACGGCGAACGCCTTTGACGAGGACAGGCAGAACGCAGAGAAGGCCGGTATGAACGGCCATCTTTCCAAGCCGTTTGATATGCAGCAGCTGCTCGCGATGCTCCGGGAGAAGCTGTCGCCGTGACACGCAACTGCGGCAAAAAATAACAGGATTTAGGCGGAAATGACCATTGACTGTAAAGGATATGGTGTTATACTGGATAGGTACGCAAAAAACGTACCACTTGTTATCTGTGTTATTTCGCAGTTCAATGCGGTTCCCTCTCACCGTGAAAAGGGACTGGAAAATACCGCATAATTTACGCGCAAGTCGCTCTTGTTCAATTATGTGGTATTGCCAGGTGTAGATGTGTTTGAACTGTGGAATAAATCTCTGTCTGCCGGATTGTTGGAGTATTTGCCGGCGGCAGACCCCCCTCTGGGCTCTCTGATCTGTTGGAAATCAGAGAGCCCTTGCTTATTCTTGCGTGGAAAATTCCGCAAATGGCTTGACTTATCGAAAAAATTCGGGTATAAGATTATATTGCACGGGCGAAATAACGATGATATACTATTATATAATGTATGTTCTGTCCAAAGCCTGAACGGTGCGTTCAGGCTTTCGGCATATTCCTCGGTATCGGCCGATTTATCATCAAAGGGGGGTGTTCGCCGTGTCCACGCGGCTGTTTGCAGAAAAAAAACGCCATCCCGGCCTGCGTGCGCCAACTGTGCTCGCGCTGGGCTTTGCGCTGACTGTACTGGCGGGCGCGCTGGTGCTCATGCTGCCGGGTGCAGCGGCGGACGGACGGGCTACGCCCTTTCTCGACGCGCTGTTCACTGCGACTTCGGCGGGCTGCGTTACCGGCCTTATCACGGTGAGTACAGCCGTACACTGGTCGGTGTTCGGCAAGTGCGTCATCCTGCTGCTCATCCAGATCGGCGGACTGGGCTTTATGACCATGGCCTCCATCGCCTCGTTCGCACTGCGGCGCACATTTACACTGCACGAGCGCATGGTGATGAGCGCGGGCTTCAATCTGTCGGACGGCGGCGGCATCGTGCGCCTGACACGGCGCGTGCTGCTCGGCACGTTCACCATCGAGGGTGCGGGCGCTGTGCTGCTGTCCTGCCGGTTCGTGCCGCTGTACGGGTTCGGAAAGGGCATCGCGATGGGCGTGTTCCACGCGGTTTCGGCGTTCTGCAACGCCGGTTTCGACCTGATGGGCACGCCGGACGACCCGTTCCGGTCGCTCGTCGGCTGGGCGGAGGATCCGCTCGTGAACATCACGCTGATGGTGCTCATCGTGCTCGGCGGACTGGGCTTTTTCGTGTGGAGCGATGTGTGGGACAAGCACTGTTTCCGTCGTCTGCGCCTGCATACGAAGATCGTGCTGACCGCCACGGCGGGTCTGCTGTTGTTCGGCTTCGGCTGGACACTGCTGTTCGAGTGGAACAACCCGGCAACGCTCGGTGCATTCGATACGCCGCACAAGCTGCTCGCGGCGGCCTTTGAATCCGTGACACTGCGTACAGCAGGCTTCAACACCATCGATCTCTCGGCGCTGACCGGCCCGAGTCAGGCGGTTTCGTGCGTGCTCATGCTGATCGGCGGCTCGCCCGGCTCGACGGCGGGCGGCATCAAGACCGTGACGGCGGCAGTGCTGGTGCTCACGGCCATCAGCACGTTCCGCGGCCGCACGACGGTATCCGCGTTCGGGCGCAACATCGTGCCGCGCAGCATCATGAACGCCGTAACCCTGCTCATGGCAGGCGGCGTGTTCAGTCTGGCAGGTGCGTGCGCCATCGCCGGATTGGAAGGAGCACCGTTCCACCAGTGTCTGTTCGAGGCGGTTTCCGCGTTCGGCACGGTGGGTGTTACCATGGGCCTCACGCCGACGCTGTCGGCGGCCTCGCGCCTCATCCTTATCGTGATGATGTACATGGGCCGTGTCGGCGTGCTGACACTGGGCGTGGCGGTGTTCATGCGCCGCAGAGAGCCGCCCAAGCTCAAATATCCCGATGCAGATGTATTTATTGGTTGAGTATTGGTTGAGTAAGGAGGAGCATATGAAATCCTTTCTGGTGATCGGCATGGGCCGATTCGGCACCGCTGTTGCACAGGAGCTGACCGAGCTCGGTCAGGAGGTCCTCGTCATCGATGAGAACGAGGAGGACGTACAGCGTGTCGCGGAGGATGTGACACAGGCCATGCAGGGCGATGCACAGGACGAGGCTGTGCTGCGTGCCGTCGGTGTACGCAACTTTGACTGCTGCGTGGTCGCGGTGGGCACGGATATGGAGGCCAGCATCCTCATCACTGTCATGCTGAAAGAGCTGGGCGCGAAGTATATCGTTGCCAAGGCGCGCAGCGCCGTCCATGCCAAGGTGCTCGAGCGGGTCGGCGCGGATCGCGTGGTGCTCCCGGAGAGCGAGATGGGCCGCAAGCTGGCGCAGCGCCTCGCGCACACCAACGTGGTGGATTTCATCGGCGTGTCGGACGAGTACAGCATCCTTGAGGTACATACGCCCAAAAGCTGGGTCGGCAAGTCGCTGGTGCAGCTGGCCGTGCGCCAGAAGTACAAGGTGAACGTGCTGGCCGTGCGCCACGGCGAAAACGGTGCGCTGGATGCCAGCCCGAAGCCGAACATGGCCATCGAGCCGAACGACCTGCTGCTCATCATGGGCGAGAACAAATTTGTCGATAAAGTGGTGGAACTGGATTGATCGAGATACAAAGCCGTCAAAATGCCGCACTCAAGCACCTCGCGCGGCTGGGACGGGAACGAAAATACCGCCGCAGCACGGGTGAAATGCTGTGCGAGGGCGAAAAAATGCTGGGAGAGGCGCTGCGCTCGGGCGCGGAGCTCAAGACCGTGCTCGTGCGCGCCGGCTGGGACAGCCCGCTCATCGCGGAGGCCGAGGCACAGGGCGCGGCGCTCTATTGTGCGCCGGATGCGCTGTTCCGGCTTGCCAGCGAGGTGGAAACGCCGCAGAATGTGATCTTTTCGTGTGTGCAGCCGCAGTGGACGGCAGAAGCGCTGGACGGAGCACAGCAGGTGCTCCTGTTGGACGGCCTGCAGGACCCGGGCAACCTTGGCACGATCTTACGCACCGCCGAAGCGTTCGCGCTCGGCGCCGTTGTGTTGTGCGAGGGCTGCGCCGATCCGTTTTCGCCCAAGGTCGTGCGCTCGACGATGGGCGCGGTGTTCCGTCTGCCGTGCGTGGCGCTGCCGCTTGCGGAGGCCGCCGAAAAGCTGCACAAAAACGGTCTGCCGCTGTACGCCACCGCGCTGCATGAGGACAGCGTGCCGCTGCCGTCCGTCCCGCTCGGCAGAGCCGCCGTTATCATCGGCAGCGAGGGAAAGGGCGTGACCGAGCAGGCGCTCCGCCTGTCGGATAAGCGCGTTATCATCCCCATGAAAGGCCGTGCCGAATCGCTCAACGCGGGTGTGGCAGCGGCCATCGTGATCTACGAAATGACAAAATGAGGAGGCGGGCACTATGCCGTCAAGACTCAGCTATGTTTGGCTTTCTCTGAAACGAGGACTGGGCACGCACACCGCCGCCGAGGCGCTTCGCACATTCGGTTCTGCGGAGGCTCTGTTTGCGGCCGACCGGCAGGCATTGACTGCCGCGCCGTGTGAGCTCCGCAAGGCCGCCGTGGATGCGCTGTGCGACAAGGACACCGCCGAGGCCGAGCAGGTCATCCGCGACTGCGCGGAGAAGAATATCCAGATCATCACCATCGGCGACAGCGCCTATCCGGATCGTCTGCGGGCCATCGACGATCCGCCGACCGTGCTGTATGTGCGCGGCCGCTGGCCGGATTTCGACACCGTTCCGGCGGTGGCCGTGGTCGGCACGCGCAAGGCAACGCCGTATGGCCTCAAGGCGGCCGACGGCATCGGCACAGCGCTGGCCCGCGCGGGTATGATAACCGTCAGCGGCATGGCGCTCGGCAACGACGGTGCGGCGCATCGCGGTGCGCTCCGCGCGGGCGGCTTGACCGTTGCCGTGCTCGCCGGAGGCCCGGATGTTTGTTATCCGCCGCAGCATCGCAGCCTGATGGGCGATATTCTGCTCACCGGCGCTGTTATCAGCGAATATCCGCCCGGGACCGAGCCGCACGGGCGCAATTATCACCACCGCAACCGCATCATCAGCGGCCTGTCGGTCGCGGCCGTTATCGTCGAGGCGAGCGACTACCGCTCGGGCGCACTCATCACGGCGCGCCATGCACTCGATCAGGGCCGCGATGTGTACGCTGTGCCCGGCCCGATCGATGCGCCGCAGTCGCAGTCGTGCAACGAGCTCATCGCCAAGGGCGAGGCCGCGCTGCTGACCGGTCCGACCGTGCTCGTGCGCGAGTACAGCGGCATGATGCCCGAGCAGGCCGTGGAGCAGGCGTACCGCCGTCAGACCGGCGATTACCCGAAGCCCGCCGCAAGGAGCGCATGGGAGGACATCCGCCGCCGCGAAGCGCAGGCCGAACAGCGCCGCGCCGCCGCCGAAAAGGCGAAAACAGAGCCCCAAACGTCCGCACCGGCGGAAAAACCGCTGCCGGAGGGCTTGAATCAGGACGAAACGCACATCGTCACGCTCGTGCGGGACGGCGTGAGCACACCCGAGGAGCTGATCGACCGCTGCGGTCTGCCCGCACCTCGGGTGATGAGCCTTGTCACCATGCTTGAAATGGATGGTATCCTGCGCCGGGAAAAGGGCAGACTGATACTCGGAGCATGGTGAGGAGCAGAAGAGAGAAGAAACACGCATCTATCACGCCGTAAGGCGTGTATTCAATAGAATTTCCACAGGAAATTCATAAAAACCGGGAGCATGTATCACGGTTTTTATACAAGTGCGGAGAAAAGTTTCGACAAAGGAGGAACTTTTCGCAGCCTTGGCCATATCCGAACAAAGTTCGGTATGGCCTTTCGATTGCAAGCGTGGTTGCAATCGAAGTAAGTTTTTGGAGGTTTTTATGTCTAAGTTAGTCATCGTGGAGTCCCCGGCCAAGGCAAAGACCATCGGGAAGTATCTCGGCTCGGACTATGTCGTCAAGGCTTCGATGGGACATCTGCGCGATCTGCCGAAAAAGAAAATGAGCATCGATCTGGAGCACGATTTCAAGCCGGAATATGTGCCGATCGAGGGTAAAGATAAGATCATCAAGGAAATCCGCAGCGAAATCCGCAAGAGCGATTTCGTGTACCTCGCAACCGACCCTGACCGCGAGGGAGAAGCCATTTCGTGGCACATCAAGGAGCTGTTCAAGCTCAAGGACAAAAATTCCCGCCGCGTGACGTTCAACGAGATCACCAAGCAGGCGGTCCGCTCGGGCATCGAGAACCCGCGCGACATCGATATTGATCTGGTGAACGCCCAGCAGGCGCGCCGCATCCTCGACCGCATCGTGGGCTACCAGCTCTCGCCGTTCCTGTGGCGCAAGGTCAAGCGCGGTCTGTCCGCGGGCCGTGTGCAGAGCGTTGCGACCCGTCTGGTCGTGGACCGCGAGAACGAGATCCGCGCATTCGTGCCGGAGGAATACTGGTCCATCGAGGCGCTGCTGCAAACGGCGGACGGCGGTCAGTTTTCTGCCCGCTACTATGGCGATGCAAACGGCAAGGCTGAGCTCAAAAACGAGGAGCAGGCGATGGCAGTCGTGAACGCCGTCACCGGCAAGCCGTTTACCGTCGGCGAGATCAAGCGCGGCAAGAAAAAGCGCACGGCCGCGCCTCCGTTCATCACCTCGACGCTCCAGCAGGAGGCCAGCCGCAAGCTGAACATGACGCCGCGCCGCACCATGAGCATCGCGCAGGAGCTGTACGAAGGCATCGAGCTCGGCGAGTACGGCCTGACCGGTCTTATCACCTATATGCGTACCGACTCGCTCCGCCTGGCCGACGAGGCCACTGCCGCTGCCGCCGGTTTCATCCGCGGCCGCTACGGCGAGGAATATTATCCGGGCAAGCCGCGCGTGTTCAAGACCAAGGGCAACGCACAGGATGCACACGAAGCCATCCGTCCGTCCAACGTGCAGCTGCTGCCGGAAGAGATCCGCAAGTACCTGACACCCGATCAGTTCAAGCTGTACCGCCTGATCTGGTCGCGCTTTGTGGCCTGCCAGATGGCGGATGCCATCCTCGATACGGTTTCCGCCGACATCGTCTGCGAGGGTCAGGTGTTCCGCGCCTCCGGCCACACGGTCGCGTTCCCGGGCTTTACCGCCGTTTACGAGGAGGGCACGGACGACGAGAAAAAGCCGGATGCCGCCGGCAAGCCGCTCCCGCGCTTTGACAAGGGCGACAAGCTGACCGCCGAGAAGATCGAGCCGTCCCAGCACTTCACCCAGCCGCCCGCACGCTACACCGAAGCCTCGCTCATCCGCGCGATGGAGGAACGCGGCATCGGCCGTCCGTCCACCTACGCGCCGACCATTTCGACCATCATCGACCGCGATTACGTCACCAAGGAGAACAAGGCGCTCCGTCCGACGCCGCTCGGCGAGGGCGTTACCGGCCTGCTCGTGGACGAGTTCAAGTCGGTCGCGGACTACGAATTTACCGCCAACATGGAGCACGAGCTCGACGAGGTCGAGGCGGGCAAGCTGAATTATATCCAGCTGCTCCACAACTTCTATGACGGCTTTGAGGCCGCGCTCAAGCAGGCGGAAATTGATCTGGAGGGCAAGCGCATCAAGATTCAGGACGAGGTGACCGACGTTATCTGCGACAAGTGCGGCCGCAATATGGTCATCAAGTCCGGCCGATTCGGCAAGTTCCTGGCGTGCCCCGGCTTCCCGGAGTGCACCAACACCAAGCCCATCACCGAGGACACCGGCGCGGCGTGCCCGGTCTGCGGCGCAAAGGTCGTGAAGAAAAAGTCCGCACGCGGCTATGTGTACTACTCGTGCGACAAGTATCCGGCGTGCCAGTTCATGACATGGGACAAGCCGCTCAAGACCAAGTGCCCGAACTGCGACTCCTCGCTGTTTCGCCACACCGACCGCGACTCCAAGGAGGTCACGGACGTTTGTCTGCGCGAGGGCTGCGGCTACAAGGAGCTCGTCAAGGAGGGCCTGCCGCCCGAGGAAACCGAGAAGCGCCGCAAGATGCGCGAAGCGCGTGCCGCCAAGGCTGCGGAGCGCGCCGCCGCCAAGGAGGCCGCCGAAAAGAACGGCGAGGCCGAGGAAAAGCCGAAAAAGGCAACGAAAAAGGCGGCCGCGAACAAATCCACTGCGAAGAAAACCCTGCCGTGGATGACGAAAACGACCAATAAGTTCAAGAAGCTCAAGGACGAGGACGTACAGGCGCTGACTGCCAAGCAGCAGGAGCAGTACGCCAAGGCTCTGGCAAAGCACGAAGCAGAAAAGGCGGCGGAAAAGGCAAAAAAGGCCGCTGAGAAGAAAGCGGCGGCGAAAAAGCCTGCCGCAAAGAAAAAGACCACGGCAAAGGAGAGCGCCGAATGAGTGAAATGGTAACAGTAGTCGGCGCAGGACTGGCCGGCTGTGAGGCTGCATGGCAGCTGGCGCAGCGCGGCATCTCCGTGCGCCTGTGTGAGATGAAGCCCGTGCAGCATACGCCGGCGCACCACTCGGACGATTTTGCCGAGCTGGTGTGCTCCAACTCGCTGCGCTCGGATGAGCTGGCGAACGCCGCCGGTCTGCTCAAGGAGGAGCTGCGACGTCTGGACAGCCTGATCCTTTCCTGTGCGGATGCACACCGCGTAGAGGCGGGCGGCGCACTGGCGGTTGACCGCGAGGCATTCGCGGCAGCCGTCACCGAGAAGATCAAGAACCACCCGAACATCGAGGTGGTTTACGGCGAAGTGACCGAGATTCCGGAAGGTCGCGTTGTAATTGCCTCCGGCCCGCTGACCTCGGATGCGCTGTTCGAGGCCATCCACGCCAAGGTGGGCGGCGATTTCCTGCACTTTTACGATGCAGCCGCGCCCATCGTCACCGCGGAGAGCATCGACATGGATTCCGCCTACGAGGCTTCCCGCTACGGCAAGGGCACGGCGGACTACATCAACTGCCCGTTCTCCCGCGAGGAGTACGAGGCATTCTGGAACGCGCTGACCACCGCCGAGGAAGCACCGGTACACGGCTTTGAGGATTCTAAGGTATTCGAGGGCTGTATGCCCATCGAGGTCAATGCACGCCGCGGCTTTGATACACTGCGGTTCGGCATTTTGAAGCCGATCGGCCTGCCGGACCCGAAAACCGGCAAGGACCCGTATGCCGTGCTCCAGCTGCGCCGCGACAACGCGAACGGCACGCTGTACAATCTGGTCGGCTGCCAGACCCACCTCAAATTCGGCGAGCAGAAGCGCGTGTTCTCCATGATCCCGGCGCTCCGAAACGCGGAGTTCGTGCGCTACGGTGTCATGCACCGCAACACGTTCCTCGATTCGCCGCGCCTGCTGGACGCGACTTACGCGCTCAAGGCTGACCCGCGCATCCGCTTTGCGGGTCAGATGACCGGTGTGGAGGGCTATGTGGAGTCCACTGCCTCCGGCTGGGTGGCCGGTGTCGCAGCGGCGATGGACGTACTCGGCAAGCCGATGCCCGCGCTCGACCGACTGACCGCTACCGGCGCGCTGGCGACCTACATTTCCGACCATACGGTCGCGAAGTTCCAGCCGATGAACGTCAATTTCGGCATTATCGAGCCGCTTGGCTATAAGATCAAGGGCAAGCGCGAGAAGAATACGAAGATTTCCGAGCGGGCGCTCGAGCAGATCGACAGACTGAAAGGGGAAGTGTGAAATGCGTATCATCGTAGATGCAATGGGCGGCGATAACGCACCCGAATCCGCCGTATGGGGCGGCGCACTGGCCGCAAAGGAATACGGCGAGGAGGTGCTGCTCGTCGGCAAGCCCGAGGTCGTGTCGAACGTCCTGAAAGAAAAGGGCCTCTCCGATGTCAAGGGCATCACCATCATGCCCGCAAGCGATCTGGTCGATATGCACGACGACCCTGCAACCGTACTCCGTCACAAGCCGGATTCGTCCATGGCGGTGGCGTTCAAGCTGCTCAAGGCAGGGGAGGGCGATGCGCTCGTTTCCGCGGGCAACACCGGCGCACTGCTCACCGGCGCAACGCTGTACGGCGGCCGCATCAAGGGCATCCGCCGCGGTGCGCTCGCGCCCGTTATGCCGTGTGCGAACGGTCAGGTCATGCTGTGCGATGCAGGCGCGAACACCGAATGCACCGCCGAAATGCTGCTCCAGTTCGCATTCCTCGCTTCGCTGTATGCGGAGAAGATAAACGGTGTCGTGAAGCCGCGTGTCGGCCTTGTCAACAACGGCACGGAGGACACCAAGGGCGACCCGCTCCGCAAGGAGGCTTACGCGCTGCTGAAAAAGGCGGGCGATGAGGGCCGTCTGAACTTTGTCGGCAACGTGGAGGGCAGCATGGTGCCGCTCGGCGCGTGCGACGTTGCCGTGTGCGACGGCTTTACCGGCAATGTGCTGCTCAAGACCATCGAGGGCGTGGCGAAGTTTATGTCGAAAGAGATCAAGGGCGTGTTCATGGCCTCTGTCGGCACCAAGCTCGGTTATCTGCTGTGTAAAAAGGGTATGGACGACTTCCGCGAGGTGTTCAATCAGGACAAGATCGGCGGCGCGCCGTTCCTCGGCATCGCAAAGCCGGTCATCAAGGCGCACGGCTCGTCCAACGAAATTGCGGTGATGAACGCTGTCCGTCAGGCCATCGCGTACACCAAATCCGGCATGATCGATGCAGTTAAGGAAAACATTCAGTACATGACGGTTTCCGAGTGATCCGCAGGAAGAAGGAACAAAAATGCTGAAAATTGACTATAAATTCAAGGACGAGAGCCTGCTCCGGCTGGCGATGACCCATTCGTCCTATGCGAACGAGCACCACGGCACGCATTTGCAGTGCAACGAGCGCCTGGAGTTTCTGGGCGACTCGGTGCTGGGCTTTGTCACGGCGGGCTATCTGTTCACGCACTATCCCGAGCTGCCCGAGGGCGACCTGACCAAGCTGCGCGCGGCTGTCGTCTGCGAGGGCGCACTGGACGAGATCGCACACGAGATCGGCATTCCGCAGGCCATCCGTCTGGGCCACGGCGAGGAAATGGGCGGCGGCCGCGAGCGTGCCTCCATCCTCGCGGATGCGACCGAGGCACTGCTCGGCGCCATCTTCATGGATGGCGGCATCGAGCCCGCCCGTGCATTCGTGCTGCGCTTCATCCCGCACAAGGTCGAGGTTGCGCTGGCCGGCGGTGCGTTCAAGGACTACAAGACCATGCTTCAGGAGATCGTGCAGAAGAACAAGCAGGAAACGCTGGAATATCGTCTGGCAGGCCAGTCCGGCCCGGACCATGACAAGCGGTTCAAGATGGAGCTGCTGCTCAACTCCAATGTGTTTGCCGAGGGCATCGGCAAGAGCAAAAAGGAAGCCGAGCAGATGGCGGCGAAGAAGGCGCTCGAAAATATGGGCGTTTGATATGGCTGTCGCGGAATCACGATTCCGCCGACAACAGGAGCGCACGAATACAGCAGGTGCTTTGGATGACAGCAAAAACGAGGTTGCAAAACGTCAACCTCGTTTTTTTACGGTCGTTAACCGTTGAAAAGCTACCGCCGCAGTGGTAAAATAAAATTAACTTTAACATCGAGGTGGCATATGGTTCTCAAAAGCCTGATCTTACAGGGCTTCAAATCGTTCCCGGACCGCACGGAGATCCAGTTCAACGGCGGCATCACGGCGATCGTCGGCCCGAACGGCTCGGGAAAATCGAATATTTCGGATGCCATCCGCTGGGTGCTGGGTGAGCAGTCCTCACGGTCGCTGCGCGGCGCAAAGATGGAGGACGTTATCTTCGGCGGCACGGCCAGACGCGGCCCGGTCGGCTTTGCCGAGGTATCCTTGCTGCTGGACAACGCGGCGCACGTTTTCCGCTCGGAGTTCACCGAGATCATGGTCACGCGGCGCTACTATCGTTCGGGAGAGAGCGAGTATTTCCTCAACAAAAAGCACTGCCGCCTGAAGGATGTGCATGAGCTGTTCATGGATACCGGACTCGGCCGCGATGGCTATTCCAGCATCGGACAGGGCCGCATCGACGAGATCCTGTCGCTGAAAAGCGAGGACCGCCGCGAGATATTCGAGGAGGCGGCGGGCATCACCAAGTTCCGCTGCCGCAAGGAGGAGGCCGAGCGCCGCCTGAGCGCCACCGAGGACAATCTCGTCCGCATCCGCGACCTGTATGACGAGCTGGAAAACCGGCTGGAGCCACTGGAAAAGCAGTCCGAGAAAGCGCGGCAGTATCTGCGCCTGCGGGACGAGCTGCGCGTGCTCGAGGTGTCGCTGTGGCTGCTGTCGCTCGAACGCCTGAAAGCGGACAGCGGCAGACTGGAAACCGACCGCGCGGCGTGTGCCCGTCAGCTGGCCGAGGCAAAAAAACAGCAGGAAAACCTGTATACCCAGTCCGAGCAGCTGGCCGAGGCACTGCGCGGCATCGACCGCGAGAGCGACCGTCTTCGCACCGAGCTGCGCGAGGCTGAGCAGTTTTCCGCCGAGCAGGTCAGCCGTGAAGCGGTCATCCAGACCAGCATCCACAACCATCGGGAGAACATCGAGCGCATCCGGCAGGAGAGCGCCCGCCGCACCGAGCAGGTGCACAATATGGAGGCGCAGCTTGCCGAACGGCGCGAATATATCCGCAAGCTGACCGAACAGGGCGAAATGCAGTCCGCCGCGCTCGAGCAGCTGCGGCAGAACGCGAAGACACAGGAAAAACACCGAGAAGAATGCGAAAAGGTGCTTTTGCAGGCCGAGCGGGCGCGGAGCGAACGGCAGAACGAGCTGCACGCGCTCGAGCTCGACCGGACGGCGGCGGAGAGCGGCCTTGCGGGCATGAGTGCGCGCAAAACCACGCTCGAAGCCGATATACAGACGGCAAAACAGCAGCTGGACAGCGAAACACAGGCACAGACTGCCCTTGAGGAGCAGCTTGCGGCGTGTGAGCGAAAAATCGCAGACACGGCGGACAAAGCCGGGTCTGCCGCACGAAAGGCGGCGGACGGACGGGCACAGGCCGCCGAAGCACGGCGGGCGCTCGAGGACACGCGGGCGGCGCTCCGTGAGGCGCAGAGCCGCGTGAAGCTGCTGACCGATATGCAGCACGAGTACGAGGGCTTCTCACGGGCGGTGCGATCGGTGATGCGGCAGGCCGAAAAAGGCACGCTGACAGGCGTACACGGCCCGGTGTCCGCACTTATCACGACCGAAAAGCAGTTCGTGACCGCCATCGATACCGTGCTCGGCGCATCGGCATCCTCCATCGTGGTGGACAGCGCCGCAGTCGGCAAAACGTGCATCGAGCACCTAAAGCGCACGGACGGCGGCCGCGCAACGTTCCTGCCGCTGGACACCATCCGCGCGGGCAGCTTGAAAGAAACCGGGCTGGAAGAGCAGCGCGGCTGCTTCGGCACAGCGGATACGCTGGTCAGATTTGACGAAAAATATAAGGCCATCCTGTGCAGTCTGCTGGCGCGCACGGTGGTCTGTGAGAATATGGATACCGCGCTGGCGCTGGCAAAGGCGTACCGCCATCGCTTCCGCATCGTCACGCTGGACGGACAGATCATTCAGGCGGGCGGCGCGATGACCGGCGGTTCGGCCTCGCGCGGCACGGGCGCACTGGCACGCGCGGAGCGGCTGCGCGCCGGACAGGAACGCATGGCGGCGCTCGAAAGCGAACAGAAAAGCGCGGCACAGGCGTGCCAAACCGCTGAGGAGGCGCTCTCCGCGCTGGAACAGACAGCTGCGGCCATCGAGGACGGGCGGCGGCACGCGGAACAGGAGCGGGCGGGCCTGATGGCCTCGGCAAACCAGCACAAACTGCTGCTGGACAGCCTGCAAAAGCGGGTTGACGGCCTGTTCTCCGAACAAAACAGCTTTGACAGGACACAGGCGCAGTACGCGCAGACCCTTGCATCGTGCGCCGAGCGGCAGACAGCGGCCGAACAGGCGCTCGCACAGGCGGAGCAGACCTGCACCGCACAGGGCGCGGCGCTCGATGAGGCTGCCGCACAGTGTACCCAGACGGCCGGAGAGCTCGCGGCGGCACAGACTGTCCTTGCGGAAAACCGCACGGCACAGGAGAGCGAAGCGCGGTCGCTGGCCGAGCTCGAGCAGCTGGCGGCCGAGCTGAATGCGGGCGTTTCGAGCGATACGCAGACCATCGAGGGCTTCGAAAACGAAATCGGACGGCTGACCGCCGAGCTGGCACAGGCGCGTGCAGAGCGGCAGAGCCGTGAGAACAGCACACAGGCGTTTCAGGCACGGCTTGCCACGCAGACGAGCCGCCGTGAGCAGACCGAGGGCGAACGCATCCGTCTGGAGCGGGCGGCGCAGAGCCGCAGCGAGGAACGCCTGAACCTCGAACGCGAGGCCGCGCGGCTGGAAAACCGCGCCGAGCAGCTCAAGGGCGAGGAAACCCGTCTGCTGGACAAAATGTGGGAGCGCTACGAGCTGACACCGACACCGGCGGCAGACATCGCGCAGCCGATAACCGACACCAAGGCCGCGAACGAGCAGGTGCAGAGCCTGAAAACGCAGATGCGTGCGCTCGGCAACGTCAATCCGGATGCGGTGGAGGAGTACGAAACGGTGCGTGAGCGCCGCGACTTCCTGCGGGAGCAGAAGGACGACCTTGAAAAAGCGCAGCACGAGCTGCGCCGGGTCATCGACCAGCTGACAGTGAGCATGAAGGAGATTTTCGCCTCCGAGTTTGCCAAGCTGAATGTGTACTTCCGTGATACGTTCCGCGAGATATTCGGCGGCGGCCACGCCGAGCTCCAGCTGGCGGATACCTCGGATATTCTCAGCTGCGGCATCGATATTCGCGTTTCTCCGCCGGGCAAGGCCGTCAAGACCATCACACTGCTCTCGGGCGGCGAGAAGGCGTTCGTTGCCATCGCGCTGTACTTTGCGATACTCAAATTAAGACCGACACCGTTCTGCGTGCTCGACGAGATCGAGGCCGCGCTCGACGATGTGAACGTACAGCGGTTTGCAAAATATATCCGCCGGCTGACAGATTCGACACAATTTATTGTAATTACGCACAGACGTGGTACAATGGAAGAAGCAGATATGCTCTACGGTGTCACCATGCAGGAGCAGGGCGTTTCCAAAATGCTGATGCTCAATCTGGCGGAGGCGGAGAAACGGCTTAAAAAAACCATTAAATAGAATTCCTAATTTGAAAAAATGGGGTGCTGTCATGGATATGCGAAGCGCGAAATATCCGTATCGGCTGGACGTGGAAAGACGGCTGCCGAACGGGTGCATCACGACGGACGGCTATGCGGCGCGGCACCCGACCGAGTTCCGGCACTGGGGACACGCCCGCGGCTATGTTCTCTGGGGAGAGCGCATCGACCGCGTGGACTGGGAGAACTGGCGCATTAATTTTTACGGAAAATAACGGAATAATTACTAACTGCTAATTCCTAATTAAAAGGAGAAAAGTATGGGATTTTTTGATAAGATCAAGCAGGGCTTTAAAAAGACCTCGGATGCGGTGAGCCATTCGCTGGACAGCGTGTTCGCGGCATTCGTCAAGGTAGATGACGACCTGCTGGAAGAACTGGAAGAAGCACTCATCCTGTCGGATGTCGGCGCAGCGACTGCCGCAAAGATCGTTGCCGAGGTCGAGAAGCGCGCCAAGCTGCGTAAGACCACCACGGCGAACGAGCTGCGCGACCTGCTCCGCGAGGTACTGACCGACAATATGCTGGACAACCAGCCGCTCGATACCTCGGGCAAGCCGGCGGTCATCCTTGTTATCGGCGTGAACGGCGTTGGCAAGACGACCTCGATCGGCAAGCTGGCGGCGCGGTATGTCAGCGAGGGCAAAAAGGTGATGCTGTCGGCGGCGGATACGTTCCGCGCAGCGGCGGCGGACCAGCTCGAAATCTGGGCCAAGCGGGCCGGTGCGGACATCGTCCGTCACGGCGAGGGCGCGGACCCGGCGGCAGTGGTATTCGACTCCATCTCGGCGGCCAAGGCGCGCGGCAGCGACATCATCATCGTGGATACGGCGGGCCGTCTGCACAATAAGGCCAACCTGATGAACGAGCTGGCGAAAATCGACCGTGTCATCTCCCGCGAGCTGCCGGATGCTTCGCGCGAAACGCTGCTCGTGCTGGATGCCACCACGGGTCAGAACGCCGTGCATCAGGCCGAGGAGTTCAACAAGGCGGCCGAGCTGACCGGCATCATCCTCACCAAGCTGGACGGCACGGCAAAGGGCGGCATCGTCATCGCCATTTCGGCCGGACTGGGCGTGCCGGTCAAGCTGGTCGGCGTTGGCGAGGGCATCGACGACCTGATCGATTTCGACCGTGCGGCATTTTTGGAGGCCATCCTGCCGCCGGTGCATGAGGACACGGAAAACAGCGAGGAGGATGAAAATGCAGCGACCTGACGGAAGAACCAAGGGCGCGATGCGCCCGATGAAGATCACCACCAACTATACGATGTACGCGGAGGGCTCGGTGCTGGTCGAGATGGGCAACACCAAGGTCATCTGCACCGCCTCTGTCGAGGAAAAGGTCCCGCCGTTCCTCGAGGGCAAGGGCCTCGGCTGGGTGACGGCGGAGTACGCCATGCTCCCGCGTGCGACAAATACCCGCAAAAAGCGCGATATCAAGTCGCTCAAGCTGGACGGCCGCTCGAGTGAGATCCAGCGCCTGATCGGCCGTGCGCTGCGTGCGGTCGTGGATCGTGAAGCGCTCGGTGAACGCCAGATCACCATTGACTGCGATGTCATTCAGGCGGACGGCGGCACGCGCTGTGCCTCCATCACGGGCGGATTCGTTGCCTTGTGGCTGGCGTGCAAAAAGCTGCTGGCCGAGGGTGTCATCGAGAAAATGCCGCTCACCGCACAGGTCGCGGCGGTTTCGGTCGGCATTTTTGAGGACGAAGCCGTGCTCGACCTCAACTACGCCGAGGACAGCCATGCCATTGTGGACTGCAACGTGGTTATGACGAGCAAGGGCGAGTTCATCGAGGTGCAGGGCACGGGCGAGGGCCGTCCGTTCACGGATACCGAGCTGCGGAAGCTGCTCGGCCTCGGCAAGCGCGGTTGCCTTACACTGTGCCGCAAGCAGGCCAAGGTGATGGGAGAGAGCCTGTGATGAAATTCGTTCTGGCATCGCATAATAAGAAAAAGTTGGCAGAGCTGTCCGCTATCGTGAGCAGCCTCGGCATCGAGATCATCCCGCTGCCGGAGGGGGCGCCCGAGCCCGAGGAAAACGGCAAAACGTTCGAGGAGAACGCACGCATCAAGGCGAAGTCCGCCGCAGAGTTCACCGGCCTGCCCGCTCTCGCGGATGACAGCGGCCTGTGCGTGGACGCGCTGGACGGCGCTCCGGGCATCTACTCGGCGCGCTACTGCGAGGGAACGGACGAGGATCGCAACGCCTTTCTGCTGAAAAATATGCAGGATAAGGAAAACCGCACCTGCCGGTTCGTGTGCGCCATTGCGTGCGTGCTGGCGGACGGCGAAACGCTCACCGTGCGCGGTGAATGCGAGGGCACACTGCTCCGCGAGAACCACGGTGCAGGCGGCTTCGGCTACGACCCGCTGTTCTACGTTGAGAAATACGGCTGTACGTTCGGTGAACTGCCCGCAGAGGTTAAAAATACCATCTCGCACCGGGCAAACGCATTGAATAAGTTGAAAGATGCCTTGAAGGATAAGGTATAAACGTAGCTGTAGGGCGGGGTGCCCTCACCCCGCCGTGTAAACCATCAGCATACGGCTACAATCGGCGGGCTGAGGGCAGCCCGCCCTACGGAGAAAATATAACGAAATTACAGGAGTTTACATTTATGCTTAACACAAAACAACGCGCACAGCTTCGTGCGCTGGCAAATCCGCTGGCAGTAACGCTCATCATCGGCAAGGAGGGCGTGACAGAGGCGGTCGAGCGGGAGCTCGATGCACTGCTCGAATCCCATGAGCTGGTAAAGGGCAAGGTGCTCGAGAGCGCGATGCTCACGCCGCGCACGGTATCTGAGGCGCTGTGTGAGGCCACCGGCGCGGATGCTGTACAGTGCATCGGCTCCAAGTTCGTGCTGTACCGCCAGTCCAGCGATGAGGACAAGCGCAAGATCGTTCTGGTGAAATGAGGACGGGGATTCTCGGCGGCACGTTCAATCCGCCGCATCTGGGACATCTGCACGCGGCTGAGCTCGCGCACGGTGCGCTGGGACTGGACAGGGTGCTGTTCATCCCGACCAACATTCCGCCGCACAAGGCTTTGCCGGAGAACACCGCTTCGGCTGCCGACCGGTGCGAAATGGTGCGCCTGCTGACCGAGCAGACACCATGGGCGCAGCTCGACACCATCGAGATCGACCGCGGCGGCGCAAGCTACACGGTGGACACGCTCCGTGCGCTGCACGCACGCGGCGAAACCGACCTGCACCTGATCGTCGGCACGGATATGCTGCTCTCATTCGATAAGATCTGGCGTGCGCCGGACGAGATCGCGCGGCTGGCTGCACTGGCCGTCTGTGCCCGCGAAAACGAGGACTGGGATGCACTGCGCGAAAAGGCGGCGGCGCTCAAGCAGTCGCTCGGCGCGAATATCGAGCTCGTGCAGGGCGACAGCCTGACCATTTCCTCGACCGAGCTGCGGCAGGGTGGCGCGCTGCGGCGCTATACGCCTCCATGTGTCGCGGATTATATCGAGCGCAGACATCTGTATGGGTATTAAACCAGCGTTATACAGGCCTAATAGATAGTTTGTCAAAAAGTCGATATTCCTGCGGATTCAGTCCATTCGCGCGGCAGCGCGCATGAAATAGGATTGCAAAGCAATCCATAAAAAACGGGAGCGTGTATCGGCGCAGCACGGCCAAGAAGCCGTGCAAGGATAGCGCAGTTTTTTATACCCTGAGAGGGAGAAAGTTTCCAACTGGGAACTTTCGGACGACTTTGGAACGGCCCACGGTCCGTTCCTCCTTGTCGGCGAAACTGTAGTTTCGCGACAGGAAAAATGATAGAAAGGCGGGTAAAAGTTATGTTATGTAATGAAGAAATGCGTAAAAGTATCCTGTCAAGGCTTCAGGGCTACCGCTACGAGCACTCGCTCGGCGTGGAGCGCGCGGCGATCATGCTGGCCGAAAAATACGGCGAGGACCCCGAAAAAGCGGGCACTGCGGGCATCCTGCATGACATAACAAAATATCTTTCTCCGCAAGAACAGTTGAATTTATGCGAGAAATACGGTATAATACCGTGTACCGTCGAAAAAAGCGAGCCGAAAATGCTGCACGGAAAGACAGCGGCGGCCATCGCACGGGCAGAATACCATATGCCCGAGGACATCTGTGAGGCTATCGCCTGCCACACCACCGGCAGGAATCACATGACTTTGCTGGACAAGATCCTGTATTTGGCGGATTACATCGAAGAAACACGCGATTTTCCCGGCGTGGACAAGGCGCGCGAGCTGGCGCAGATCAGCATTGACAGCGCTCTGCTGTACTGCTACGACCAGACGCTGACCGAACTGGTCGCGCGCGGAAAACTCATCCACAGTGATACCATTGCCGCCTATAATGACATGATCCGGCAGGGTGTCACATGGAGAGATAAGTAATGGAGGCAGAGATCGTTTGAAACTATTCGGAGGAAACGGCGGCCATTCCGGCCGTACCGGCAAGGACAAGCAGGCAGAAGCTCCATCCAGCGCCCGGCAGACCGCACCCAGACCGGAGGGTGCATACCAGCCGATGACGGCGCCAAAACCATCCGGTAAAAAGGGCGGAAAGCCGAAAAAAGTGAAAAAACAGCTCACACCCGGTCAGAAGAAAAAGCGCATCGCCATCATTGCGGCAGTCGTGCTGGTGCTGATCGCGTGTACGGCGGCAGCGGCATGGATTTTCGTGCGCCCGCCGCAGGCCAACGACCCTACCATCAAGGATGCGGAGAACGGCGACCAGATCGATGTGAGCGGTCTGCTCAACTCGGGCACGCGCATCGACGATGTGTTCACGTTCGTCATCGGCGCGGTCGATGAGGACGAAACACGAACGGATGCGCTGATGGTCGCGACGATGGACACCAAGGAAAAGACCATCAACGTGATGAACATCCCGCGCGATACCATGTGCAACAACACCGCGACCGGCGCGAGCAAGAAGATCAATGCAGCCTACGGCATGGACACCGGCGGCAAGGGCGGCAACATCAAGCAGACGAAAAAAGAGATCGAGCGCTTGATGGGCTTTCAGCCGGATAAGTACGTTATCGTAAACTTTGACGGCATCGCGGCCATCGTCGATGCGATCGGCGGCGTGGACTACGAGGTGCCGTTCCGGATGCAGTACGACGATCCCTCGCAGAACCTGCACATCGATCTTCAGGCCGGTATGCAGCACCTGAATGGTCAGCAGACCGTCGGCTTCCTGCGCTGGCGTCACAACAACGACTATTCCATGCAGTATACCAACGGTGATGAGGGCCGTGTGGAGAATCAGCAGAAATTCCTCAAGACACTGGCCGGACAGGTGTTCCAGCTCAAGAACGCGACCAAGATCCGCTCTATCGCGGAGGCCGTGTTCAAGAACGTAAAGACCGACCTGACCGCCGGCGAGCTCATCTGGATGGGTATGCAGGCGCTCCAGATCAACAACAACAGCATCCAGTTCTTTACGCTGCCGGGTTACGGCAAAATGAGCACGGCGGGCACCTCCACCCAGTATTCGTTCTTCTTCCCGTACTATGAGCAGACACTCGAGCTGGTGAACAAGTATTTCAATCCCTATGAGGAGGACATCACCAAGCTGGATATGGTCGGCGGACCGGACACCACCACATATTCGGGCGGCTATGTAAGCTCGGGTGAGGAGGATAATGTCTGGGGCGACACCTCGGGCTCGTACAATTACGAGGACGATTACTACTATGAGGAACCGGATAACAGCTACGATGAGCCGAGCTATGACAACGGCGGCAGCTCGGGCGGCGATTATTCGGATAACGACAACGGCTATTCCGGCGGCGAGAGCGGCGGGGACTACTCCGGCGGCGAGAGCGGCGGGGATTATTCGGGCGGCGATAACGGCGGAGATACCTCCGGCGGTGAGAGCGGCGGCGATTCCTCCGGCGGCGAGAGCGGCGGCGGAGATTCCGGCGAAACTTACGATCCCGAAGCATAACAACAGAAATACACCAATACCGGCGGGAAATGCAAACTTTTCTGCCGCACAAAAGGAGTTTATACTTTGACTGCAAAAGAAACTGTAAAGGCGATCTGCGAAGCGCTGATCGAGAAAAAAGCACAGGGCATCGAGGTGCTGCACGTTGAGCGCCTGACTGAGCTGACCGAGTATTTCGTCATCTGCTCTGCCTCCTCCACCACGCAGGTAAAGGCGCTGGCGGATAACGTAGAGTGGCACCTGAAGTACGATCACGACGAGATGCCGCACCACACCGAGGGCTACGAGTCCGCACAGTGGATGCTGCTGGACTACGGTTGCGCCGTGCTGCACGTTTTCATGCCTGAGGCCCGCAAGTTCTACAATCTGGAGAACCTGTGGAAGGACGGCACGCCGGTAACGCTCGAGGAGCTCGGCATCAAAGACGAGAAATGAGTTAGGAGTTAGGAGTTAGGAGTTAGGAGTGAATAGTTGATTTTAGCGGGAGAATTTCCTGAATCGACTGCTCACTCCTAACACGCGCGTATCTGTGAAAGACATGAGCGATTTCCTACCTCCTACCTCCTCACTCCTAACTATTATTATGTATGGGGGCAATTCCGTTGAAGTACGATCATAAACAAGTAGAAAAGAAATGGCAGGACATCTGGGACGAGAAGCAGTGCTTCTGCGCCGAGAATGATTCGGACAAGGAGAAGTTCTACGCGCTCGTAGAGTTCCCGTATCCGTCCGGTCAGGGCCTGCACGTTGGCCATCCGCGCTCCTACACCGCGCTCGACATCGTTGCGCGCAAAAAGCGCATGCAGGGCTACAACGTGCTGTATCCGATGGGCTGGGATGCGTTCGGCCTGCCGACCGAGAACTTTGCCATCAAGAACCACGTTCATCCGGCAGAGGTGACCAAGAAGAACATCGCCCGCTTCAAGAGCCAGCTCAAGAGCCTCGGTCTGTCGTTCGACTGGTCGCGTGAGATCAACACCACCGACCCGAACTACTACAAGTGGACCCAGTGGATCTTCCTGCAGATGTTCAAGAAGGGCCTTGCCTACAAAAAGGAAATGAACGTAAACTGGTGCACCTCCTGCAAGTGCGTTCTGGCGAACGAAGAGGTCGTCAACGGCGTATGCGAGCGCTGCGGCA
>CAKSVR010000029.1 GCA_934504345.1 uncultured Agathobaculum sp.
ATAGATAAGCGTAATTTTTCCGGGAATCGGTTACTACAGAGGATTTATCGCGAGAATGAAAAAAGTGAAAATTCACCAATGAAGAGTGAATTTTCACATCAATAAACTGAGTGCTGCAAGCAAAGCCAACCGCAGGTCGGCACAGCAGAAAACCGTTCTCGAAGTTCTCTCGAATAAGACTCGGAAAATCTGTCAAAACCCATTTTGACATAGTATTCTGAAACACTTTTTTTGAGCCACAAAACAACACGGTTTTCTTTTGGTATTCGCTAATAATTAAACGAGAATGTTATTTAAATGCGGAAAATATACCGATATTCGACTGTTTGGATTGCAGCAGATTTTCGATGTTTCCCGCTTAAAATCCCCCGGTGTTACAACCGTGCCGGTTCGATTCCGGCTGGCGGCACCAAGGAACACCCGCATTTCTTAGGATTTGCGGGTGTTTTTGTGATTTTTGCCTGAATGATCTGTGAAATTTGCGTTTGGTGCTTATTTGGTGCGGAAGCGGATTACCCAGCGCAGCGCCGCCCATGACAGCTCCGCGGAAGGCAGTTATACGAAGCATAACGAGAGGCACTGCCGACAGACGATGTGACCGCTTACTTCATCAGGACAGGGCGATTGCTTTGCGTATATGATAAGTAGGAAACGACGTTCTTGGGAACATCGTTTTTGTATTTTCTGCCGTTTTGCAAACCAGTGCAGGCGCGTGAGCAGCGGTGCGGATGGACGGCAGGTTTGAGAATTTTTTGCAGTCAGCTGCTTTTGCGCTTGTTTTTGGTTTCTTCCGGGCGATATTGGGACATTTTTCTTGGAGTGCAAATTTCTCAAAAAAGTCATAGATCATCTATATTTTCTTATATTTTTCACTTGTTCTTGCGACTTTGGTTTTTCTGCCTGCAATCTCAAAAAGGTTCTTGCACTGGTACTGGCGTTCGCTTGCGCGTTCACCATGTTCGCTGGTGCAGCGTCTTACAGCGACAAGGCTGACATCAAGGCTTCGACTGCTGTAGACATGCTCTCTTCTCTGGGCGTAATCCAGGGTTACGATGACGGCTCTTTCAAGCCGGACACCACCGTTACCCGTGCTCAGATGGCAAAGATGATCTTCACGATCATGAACGGCGGCAACGACAACGCTGACGCCTATGTATCCCTTCCGACCAAGTTCACCGATCTGCCGACCGCAGCTTGGGCACAGGGCTACGTTCGTTACCTGCAGAACACCGGCATCATCGCTGGTAAGTCTGCTACCGAATTTGCTCCGAACAAGACCGTAACCGGCCTTGAGGCTGCAAAGATGGTACTGGTTGCTGCTGGCTACAACGCTGAGAAGGCTGGTCTGACCGGCGCAGCTTGGGCTCAGAACACCATGAAGTACGGCCAGCTGAACAACCTGTTCGAGGACGTTAACACCAACCTGAACGCTGCTCTGCCGCGTCAGTACGCTGCACAGATCCTGTACAACGCACTCGACATGGAGCGCGTAGTTTGGTCCAACGACATCGAGGACTTCAAGCCGGCTACCGACATCAGCGATGACCGCACCATCGGCGGCAAGTACATGGATCTTGTTAAGACCAAAGCTGCTCAGCTGACCAAGGTTGAAAAGACCTCTGGTAAGGATACCTATGAGATCACTGTTGGCGGCGATTCTTATGATAAGGTTCCGACCGATGTTTCCGACCTGATCGGCCTGAATGTTAAGGTTCTGAAGAAGGTTAAATCCAACGGTGATGTTGACGTTTACGGCGTATACGCTGACGACGACTCCAAGGTACTGGCTACCGGCACTGTTGGCACTCTGGACACCGTAAAGAACGAGTCCAAGAAGTTCAAGGTTGACGGCACTGAGTACAAGGCAGACTCCGCTCTGACTGCTACCCGTGTTATCTACCCGAACGAGGAGTCCGTTCCGTCCGCTGTTGATACTCTGGGCGAGGTTATCTCCAACAAGGATACCTATCCGGCTTACTCCATCAAGGCTGTTGACCTGAACGGCAACAACAAGGCTGACCTCGTTGTTGTAGTTCCGACCGATGTTAAGGAAGTAACTTACGTTGGTTCTTCTGCTGCTACCATCGGCGGCAAGTCCTACAAGTTCGATGACGTTGACATTTACGACGGCGTTAAGAAGGACGACTGGGCTGTAATCGTTTCTGGTGACTACACCTCTTCCGGCGACCCGATCATCACCAAGGCAACCGTAGTTTCCGGCACTGTTGAGGGCGTTAAGTCCGGTTCTCCGGCTGAGATCAAGATTGGCGGCAACTGGTACAAGGCTACCTCTTCTGTAAGTATGCCGTCCGTTGACGATGAAGTAGATGCTACTGTTGTTGGCAACTACGTTTACAACGTTGACACCACCGGTACTTCTTCCAAGAATGTTCTGTTTATCTCTGGCAACAAGGAAGCTGAGAGCAACCTGAGCAAGGATTACACTGCTGAGGCTCGTGCATATTTCACCGATGGCTCCAACAAGAAGATCGTTGTTGACAAGCTGAACGGCAAGGACATTACTGACCACACCGGTAATAACTCTGCATCTGTTACCAAGGTTACTGTAGATACTCTGGCTAACCGCCTGTACACCTACACCACCGATAAGGATGGTAACTACGAGCTTAAGGAAATCGCTGCTTCTGCTACGACTTCTACCCTCAATAACGCTATCAACATCAACAAGAACATGGCTGGCTACGACAAGTACAACGTAGGCGGTTTCCACTACGATAAGTCTAATGGCACCACCAATGGTACCAAGGATACTTCTTTCTATGAGAAGCGCCTGAACGGCACCCTGATTGCTGATGATGCAGTAGTATTCGTTGTAGCTAACAACGAGATTAAGGTTGTTTCCGGCAAGTCCGCTCGCGACTGGTCCAACGGTCTGGTTGTTACCAACTACGGCTTCCTGACCAAGGAGTCCAACGGTATCGACTACGCTAAGGTTGCTGCAGTAGCTGCAAGCAACAATAACGGCGATGCTCCGAACGCTGACGGCGACAAGCTGTACGCATATGTAACTGCTGATTCTTTCGAAACCAAGAAGGACGGCGACACCGTAACCGCATTCAACGTAATTGTTGGCGGCAGCACTGAAGCCACCACTCTGTACGAGGATGGCACTTCCAACACTGGCGTTGCAGCTGGTTCTGTAATCGCTTACACTGTTGACGGCGACGAGATCGAAGTTAAGGGTATCATCACCGATGCTAACTACAGCTACCTGAACTCCGGTGCATTTGCTATCAAGGGCTTCGATGGCAAGAAGAAGGGCGATATGTCCCTCGTTGACAAGAACGGCGCTATCGTAAATGCAACTCTGGACGAGGATTGCGTATTCATCGGCGTTGACGATGCCAAGAACGTTGGCACTGTTAGCGAGATCGGCGCTGTTCCGACCTCTGCTGATAAGGACGAGTTCGACCGTTACACCATGAACGCTTACGTTGTATTCAACACCGACGGCAAGATTGCTGCTGTTGTATACGACACCGTAAACAACGAGCTGGACATCACTCCGGTTAAGACTGCTTCCACCGCAGCTGCTGTTACCGTAACTGCTCCGAATGCAATCAATGCTGCTGCTCCGGCTGGTGCTTACAACTTCCAGCTGAACAATAATTCCGCTAAGCCGGGCTCTACCGTTCAGCTGACCATCACCTGCGCTACTGCTCCGACCGCTGGCAAGGATACCGTAACCATCAAGAACGGTTCTACCGTTGTTGGTTCTGCTACTTTCAATGCTGCCGGCACCGCAGTAATCACTGTAACTGTTGTTAACGGCACCAACACCCTGACTGCAACTGTTGCAAACGCTTAATTAACTCCCGTTAATTAAAAGCACAACAAAAACCCCCGAGGTATTCCTCGGGGGTTTTCTTTACTCAGAAGCGAACTTCAGAGAATTTTTGGGGATTAGAGACCCAGCTCAGCAACGCCGTCAGCCCAGTCGATGTCGTTTGCATCGTAGATAACAGCCATTACTTCGCCGTTATCGCTGTTGTGCGTGTCGTTGATGGTAACGATGATTGCGTTAGCCATGTACTTGGTGGAAGTAACCTTGCCCGGGTTAGCGAACTGGATACCCTCCATGCCGCCTTCCATGCCTTCGTCATCCTTGGAGTTAACTGCGATGAATACGCAATCCTCGTTCAGAGTCTTCTCCTCGGTGGTGTTGTCGCTCTTGACAACAGACAGGGTGCCCTCAGCCTTATAGTCGAAGCCAGTGATAGCAACGGTGTCGAACCACAGCTTAGCAGAGGAGTTCTTGGACAGAGCGCCATTCTTAACCGGCTTGAAGGAGTCGGTGATGGTGATGAACTTGCCATCTTCCTTGTATGCCAGGATAGAGCCGGACTCTACGGAAGCGCCGGTGCCGTCAACATACAGGGTCTTCTCGCCCTCGTTGGTCCATACGTTGTAAGCGGTCTTGTTGCCGTCCTCGCCCTCTACGTCAGCAGTGTAGCTGTGGGACAGCATATAGCCGTACTTGATGTCGCCGTCAGCGTTCGGAACGGAAGCACCGCCGGTAACAGCAGCAACCTTGATGTAGTTGATGCCGTTGGACTCGGTAGCAGCGTACATACCATTGAAAGAAGCGGTATCCGGCCAATCCTTGATCTGCTTGCCGGTTACAATCTTGGTTTCGTCATCAGCGATTACGAATACAACTGCATCGTCAGCCAGAGTCTTGCCGGCAATCTTCTGCTTGTTGTAAGCGCCAGTGCCTACTACATCGTAGCCAGCCTTGTTGGTATCGGACAGCAGCTTGATGTCGTACATACCGTCGGACAGCTTGGAGTAGGTGTACAGGCTTGCAGCCTTAACAGTTTTCTTAACCTCAGTCTTGATTGCGTTCTCATCGTTGCCCAGCTTGTTCAGCTTGGTGCCGTTGATCTTGGAGATCTTGATTTCGGAAGAAGTGCCGTCAGCGAAGTAAGCCTTAACCTTCAGGTACTTGTCGCTTTCGCCAACTTCGTTCTCCAGAACCGGGTTATTAAAATCGTTGCCCTTAATGCCGGTGATAGCCATAACGTTCTTGGAGGACTCAGCGGTCATCTCACCGAATACTACTACGCCGCCTACGATTGCAACGTCGTAGGAGTCGCCAGCATCCATGTTCGGAGCGGTGTCAGAAGCAACCTTGTACCAAGTGCCGTTGATCTTAACCTCGTTGGTGCGAGTACCCTCAATCTTGCCGGAAACAACGT
Source organism: uncultured Agathobaculum sp. (assembly GCA_934504345.1). GTDB lineage: Bacteria > Bacillota > Clostridia > Oscillospirales > Butyricicoccaceae > Agathobaculum. The sequence goes on from CAKSVR010000029.1 coordinate 5,220, forward strand.
CCAGCTTGGTTACGATGCCGGTGTCATCAGAGGTGTAGGTGTCAGAGATAACAGAAACGTAGTCGTTCTTCTTAACGCCATCATAGATGTCGTAATCGTCGAACTTAACGGTGCCAACGCCGTTGGTAACAGCGATAGCGGACTTGGATACGGTGTTTACCTTACCAACGCGAGCCGGAGTGTAAACAGCAGCATCAACCTTGCCGTTGCCGTCGTTGTCGATCAGGGTGATGATGGAAGCAGCAACGTCCTCATCAACCTTGGTGCCCTTCTTGTCAACCTTAGCAGCCAGGTCAGCCAGAGAAGACTCGTTGGTGCCGTCCAGCTTGACCTTCTCGTTGGACTGGTTGTAGGTAACGATCGTGGCAGTGTTGTCCTCGGTGCCGCCAGCGGTACGCTCTACCTTGTAGGAAGTGCCGCCCAGCTTAACCTTCTTGCCGCCATCGGTTTCCAGAGTGCCAACAAAGCCGGAAGCCAGAACCTTGGAATCCTCGTCAGCGTAAATGCCGTAAACGGTGGTTTCCTTGGAGGTATGCTTCATCAGAACAACGACATTCTGGCCGAGCAGGTCGGAAGCATCCTTGTAAACCTTGCCGAAGCCGCCGGACGGATAGTTCTCGGTGGTGATGTTGTAGTAGTCCTTGCCGTCAACCAGCTTGGAGGTGTACAGAGTGCCAGCCTTGTACTCTACCAGATCCATGTACTTAACGCCAACGGTAGCGTTCTTGCCAGTGCCAAGAGCGTTCATGTTGGTGTACTCGCCGTCACGCAGGATAACGGTCGGAGCGAAAATGGTGTTGTAGATCAGCTGTGCAGCGTACTGACGCGGGCAAGCTGCGGTGAAGGAAGTGTTAACGTCCTTCAGCAGGCCGTTCTCGTCAGTCAGAGCGTTGGTCTTGGAAGCCCAGCCAGTGCCGGTCAGACCAGCCTTGGTTGCATCGTAACCGAGGGTTACCAGCAGCATCTTTGCAGCTTCCTGAGCAGATACCTCTGCATTCGGCTTGAAGATGGTTGCAGACTTACCAGCAATAATGCCGAGGGACTGGCAGTACTTGATGTAGCCGCGAGCCCAGTGGCCGTTAATGTCGGTGAAAGAGGTCTTGTCATCATTGTACGCAGAAGCGTCAGAGTTGCCGGTACGCAGAACGTAAATCATTTTAGCCATCTGCGCGCGGGTTACGGTACCGTTCGGCTGGAAAGAGCCATCTTCGAAGCCCTGTACTACACCCAGCGATACCAGAGTGTTCACGACTTCATCGTCGACCTTGATGTCGGCCGAATCCGTGAACGCTGCACCAGCGAACATGGTGAACGCACAAGCGAACGCCAGTACCAGTGCAAGAACCTTTTTGAGATTCGCGCGGGAGTCGCAAATTTCCGTCCAGCGCCGCCTATTCTTTCCGTTTCCCTCCTCCCCGCAACTTTTCCGTCGAAACCGCTCTGCCGTTTCCGAGGAAATAACTGGAATATCCATGCACAAAATACCCGACTTCCGGCCCTTGTTTTCACAATTTTCTATGCAATTTTAGCCTTGTCGAATTTTGTCGATTTCCCGTAAAATGAGGGTGTCTGCGGCGCGCATTTCACGCCGCATTATCATTTCACACGGAGGTTAAACAATGGACAATATTCGCATTTTTGAGGAGGATGGCTACATCCATTTCATCATGCGCCCGGAGGATCTGATGCGGCTGCGCTACTCGGAGGAGGCGAAAACGCCGTTCGTGGATTTCATGGACCGCTGGCTGCACCAGATGAAAACGCAGGTGCGCGAAAACACGATGGACGGCTACCGCTACGCTTTCGAGAAGCACATCCGGCCGTTCTTTACCGCGCGCGGCACGACCCTTGCCACAGCCCGGCCGATGGACTTTCAGGACTTTGTCAACCTGAAGTATGAGCAGGGCCTCTCCCCTACTTCGATCGTCAAATTCCACTCCATCATGCACAAGTGCCTGAAATATGCCGTGGCGCTCCAGATCATCCCGAACAACCCGTCGGACAACGTGATGCTGCCCAAGCGCAGCAAGTTCCGCGGACAGGTCTACGACCGCACCCAGATCAACATTTTCCTTGCGGCGGCCTTGCAGTCCCCGGCAGAGGCGGCTTTCGTGCTGGCGGCAACCTATGGCCTGCGCCGCAGCGAATGCGCCGGACTGCGCTGGTGCGCGGTCGATCTGCGGGCCCGCAGCATGGTCATCAACCACACGGCAGTGCTCTCCGGCGGACGCATCATCTACGCGGACAATGTAAAGACCCAGTCCAGCTACCGCACACTGCCGCTTTCCGACTCGCTGCGCCGCTATCTCACCGATCTGCGCCGCCGCCAGAACGCCAACCGCAAGAAATACGGCAAAGCCTACTGTCAGACCGACTACGTCTGCTGCCGCGAGGACGGTTCGCCGCTGCGCCCAGACTACATCTCCCGCGAATTTGAGCGCGTATGCCGCAGAGCCGCCCTGCCGCGCATCCGCTTCCACGATCTCCGTCACTCCGTTGCCACCATCCTGCTCCAGCAGGGCTTCTCGCTCAAGCAGATACAGGACTGGCTCGGCCATTCCGACATCTCCACCACCGCCAACGTATACGCACACGTTCCTTATGTAGAAAAGGTTTCCATCGCCAAAAGCGCCACGCCGATCATCGGCAGCTGAACTGAATACTGCTGTAAGGGATGCGTTGGCGCGTCCCTCTTGTTTTTTTGCGCCGAAAACAGCCGCAGTGCCTCAAAATCATACTTTGGTATGATTTACAATCGTCCAAAATCGGGTATAATTTTAATATAGGCAAACCGCATAATGGAACAAAAGTGATTTACGAGTAAATTTTGCGTGATGCGAGGGAGGTGTCCGTATGTCCCCTACTATTATCCGACCCGCCATTCAGGCGCAGTTTGACCGTTTTGTGCAGAACGGGCGGGTATTTTTCATCAGTGCGCCGTGCGGCTTCGGCAAGACCGTGCTGGCTGAGGCGCTTTTGGCCGATCAGGATGTCTGCCGTCTGTCCGCCGATGACAGCAGTTTCGCGCTGCCCGCCGAGCTGACCCGGCGCTTTCTGCTGCTCGACGATGCACAGCAGCTGCCCGATGAGGACTGGCAGGCGCTCTGCTCCCTCATCCGCAGCGATCCGGAGCGGCGGTTCGTGCTGCTCTCGCGCGGCGCACCGCCGGGCTGCCTGATGGCGTTCCAGTACGCCGGCCTGATGACCGTGCTCACGCCGGATATGCTGCTGTTCGACCGCGACGACATCCGCCGGCTGTTCGCCGCATCCGGCACGCCGGTGACGGAAAGCGAGCTCACCAGCATCCGCAAGGAATCCATCGGCCACCCGCTCGGCGTGGCTATCACCGCGCGCCTGATGCGCGACCGCCCGTTCGGCCCGGATGTCGTCACACAGGCGTTCCGCGAGGTATTCCTCTACTTCGAAACCGCCATCTACCATCGGTTTGACCTGCCTGTGCGCCGTTTTCTGCTCGAGCTGGCGCCGTTTGAGCGGTTCGACCTCGAAATGGCCCGCATGGTCAGCGGCGACCCGCGTGCGAGCGAGCTGCTCGACTGGCTCCAGCGCCACACCACCATGCTGCGCTATGACGGCATCCAGACATTCCACTTCTGGACGCAGTTCCGCTGGTTTCTGCTGTGGGAGCTCGACCGCGAATACACCGACGAGAAAAAACGGGCGCTGTTCAGCCGCGGCGGCCTGTATTACGAGCTCAAGGAGGACTACACGCACGCGCTCGACTGCTACACCAAGAGCGGCGACCACTCCAAGGTATCCGAGCTTCTGATACGCAGCGCGGAGCTGCATCCCGGCATGGGCCATTACAGCGAAACGGAAAAATACTACCGCAGTCTGCCGGAAAACGAGATCTCAGCCTCTCCGGCGCTGATGCAGGGCATGAGTATGCTGTGTGCGCTCTCCACCGACTACAACGGCTCGGAGCGCTGGTACACCGCGCTCAAGCAGTTCGCGGAACGCTGCGGCAGACAGGATGCCGCCGGACGGCAGGCCCGCAGCCGTCTGGCATGGCTGGATATTTCCCTGCCGCAGCGCAAAGTGGAAAACCTCATCGACACCTTCCCGGCGGTGTTTCGGCTGCTGCGGAACAAGGAGATCACGCTCCCGCCGTTCTCGGTGACGAGCACGCTGCCCAGCATTATGAACGGCGGCAAGGATTTCTCTCCGTGGAGCAAGGTGGATGACCTGCTGTACACGACCCTGCGTGTTCCGGTCGAGGCCGTGCTCGGCCGGGACGGTGTGGGACTGGCCGACTGCGCCATCGCGGAGAGCAAATTCGAGAAAGGCGAGGATATTTCCATCCGGATGCTGAATTTACTCTCGCGCATGAGCGAAATCCAGCAGAACGGCACGCCGGATATAGAATTTGCCGTCGGCGGTCTGCTGGCCCGCAGCCAGCTGGCGAGCGGCCATGCGGATGATGCCCGCCGCACTGTCCAGTCGCTGCGCGACCGCTTTGCCGAACAGAAGCTCACGCGCTTCCTGCCCAATATGGATGCCATGCTGTGCCGTATCGACCTGCACCTCGGCAGCCTCGACCGCGCGGATGCGTGGTACCGCACCAAAGCGCCGCGCGACCCTATGCATATCAACGCCATGCTGCGCTATCAGTATCTGACACAGGCGCTCGTTGAGCTGGCCGACGGCCGTCCGGAGGCGGCGCTGCTGACGCTCTCGCCGCTCGAGCCGTATCGGCAGAACTGCACCCGCTACATCGGCGGCGCACACCTCGACACGGTATCCGCTATCGCGCTCTACCGCAAAAAGGACGAAAGGTGGCGTGAAAAGCTCAATCAGGCGCTTGAAACCCTCGCAGAGTTCCACTTTATCCGCACGATGAGCGTATACGGCACAGCGGTCCTGCCGCTGCTCGAGCGCATCGAACCGGTCGGAGATGCCAAGTGGTTCAAACGCCTTGTGGGCGAGGTGCGCGTTCAGGCTGCGTACCATCCGGCGTTTTTGCAGCCGCGCCTTGCGCCCGAGGACGAGCTGACCGCCACCGAGCTTCAGGTGCTCCGCCTGCTGTGCGCCGACAAGAGCAACGCCGAGATCGGCCGCGTGCTCAACATCAAGCTGCCCACCGTCAAGACCCATGTCAGCCATATCCTCGACAAGCTGGGTATCAGCCGCCGCAGCGAGGCCCGCACCGCCGCGCAGCGGCTCTGGCTGCTGCCCGACGACCCGAAATGATACACCGCACCCCGGAGAGCACCGTTCTCTCCGGGGTGTAATAATTGACCTTGCAATCTGCGGAAAATCGGCTATTCTATTAGGAAAAAGGAGGGTTTTTCTATGGAAAAGCACATTATCCCCGCATTCGCCGAGCCCATCACCGACCTGCCGACCGAGCCGCAGATGACACCGGAGGAGCTCAAGCGCCGCTTTCAGGCGCCGAGTGAGGAGCTGCGCGAAGCGCACAACGCACTGGCAAAGGAGGTCAACGGCATCACCTCCGCGACCTACCCGGACACCGTGACGGAATCCATGCTCACGCCGGAAATCCGTCAGGCCATCAGCAGCAAGGCCGATGCCGCCGAGAACACCGCCGCTCATGCGGCTTTGCAGACCGCCATCGAGGCCAAGGGCGCGTTCGCGCTGGGCACCTACACCGGCGACGGCGAAAACAGCCAGACCATCAGCCTCGGCTTTGCGCCCAAGGCGGTGCTCGTGCTGTCCGAGAACGGCACATCCGTCGCCTACCGCAGCAGCACCTACTATTACGGCGGTCTGGCGCTGCCTGGGCATCCGGTCAAGTATTCGGACACCGAGGTGGTAACGCTCACGGAGAATGGCTTCACCGTGTACTATGCGGGCACTTACGGCTACGTCCGCAGCAATATGCCGAGCGAGAAATATCACTATCTGGCGCTCAAATAAGCAAAAAACATCCCTGAGATTACCTCTCAGGGATGTTTTTTATGCTTTTACTTGAGCTGTACGCGCTCGCGGACGGAATCCGTTACCGAAAGCTGTACACTCTGCGAGGTGTAGCCGCTGCACGCCACCTGTGCGACATAATTGCCGCGCTTAAGGCTGAACGCCGCCGTGCCGTCCGTGCCGGTGGTGACATTCTTGCCGCCGATGGACACGATCGCGCCGGAAAGCGGTGCACCGTAGGCGTTGGTGACAACGAGCTGCACATTCTCGAGAATCTCGCCGGTCAGCTTGATCGTGCGGCCCGCAGAAACCTTTGCGGTCTGCGTTACGGCTGCGGTGAAGCGCGAATGGCTTGCCGTTACGATGTAGCTGCCGCGCTTAACGTAAACCGTTGCCGTGCCGTCGGACTCGGTGGTGCGGGTCTGCGCCGCCGTGCCGTTCTCGTTGTCCTCCGGCGTAAAGGTCACAGTCGCGCCGGAAATGGGCAGGCCGAGGTCATCGACAACCGAAGCGGTCAATGCGTAGGTGGTAACGTAGTTGACGCGCAGTGTCGGGCTCTGACCCTTGCTCATCGAGAACACGAAATCCGCATAGGTCGCGCCGCTCTTGCCGAACTCGGCAACGGCCGACTTGTTGATGGTAACTTTGCTGCCCTCGATCTTGTACTGCCAGTTCTCCTCGAGCGTTTTGCCGTTCGAGCGGATGTTCTTGAGCGCTGCGCCGTCCACCATGTTCAGCGTAACAACCAGATCGGCATAGCCGCCGGAGGACGTATTCGCATCAAAATCCATCGTGGAGGGAAGAACTTCGTTCACCGGAGAGGTATCCACCACGTTGAGCGTGCAGCTCGACGAACTGCCCTTGTTGGGCACGAACGTGATGGTGTAGCTGCCCTTGCTCTTCTTCGCGAGCGTTTCCTTGAGCAGCTTGATGGTGCCGCCGGTGGCATTATAGGTGTAGTCCGTGCCGCGCTCGAGCACCGTACTGCCCAGCTTGACCGAATCCAGCCGCGTGCCGGCCGGCAGGACGAGCGTAACCGTCTGGTCGGCGTGGTTTGCCGAATCCTCATTCTTGTCGAATGTCAGCTCGGCCGGGCTGACAGCGCCCTGTGCCGAGTTGGTAACAGCCAGACCGATCGCCGCCTTGGAGCCGTCCTCGAACAGGATCTCAACGGTGTAAGTGCCCGCCTTGAGCGTGGACAGATAGGTTTTGTACAGGCGGATGCCGTTTTTATCGGTCAGCAGGTTGTAATCTGTGCCGAGGCGGAGTGCCTCACCGTTCACCAGTACGCGGGTCAGGTCGTTCTTGTCCGCGTTGAAGGTGAAATCGTAGGAATACGCGATGGAATCCTTGTTGCTGCTGTCCACAGACAGCGAGGACGGAGAAACCGTCACACTGGTGGAAGCGGCAGCCGTCTTGCCCGCGATCTTCGCGGTAACGCCGCTTGCGAGCTCGACATTTGCGGGCTGCATCACAAGCTCACAGCCGTTCGCGTTGATAACGGCCTTCTGCACCGAGCCGCCGCCGGTGATGGTGGTCTTGGCGTTGGCGGTCAGCGTGCTGATGGACGAGCTGCCGGTGGTGAGGATGGAGGCGGACTTGTCCACCGCGGCCTCCCAGACGGCGGCATCGAGCGTGAGCGACGTGTTCTCGCCGGTGATCTTGAGATCGGAGAAGCCGCCCGCAGAGGCCGACAGATTGCTCTCGGTCAGGGTCGCGGCGGTCTGCACCTCGGTGGTGCCGATGTTGGTGTTGCCCGAGGCGATGACCTGCGGGGTCAGTCCGGTCGGGTTGGAAACGATCAGGTCGAGCGCGGAAACGCCGTCAAGCGTTACATTGCCGCCGCTGACGATAATGTCGCCCGCAACGGTAACATCCTCCAGCTCGACATTGCCGGCCAGAACGCCCTCGGTGATGTACAGATTGCCCTGAATATCCGCGCCGGACAGCGTACACGGCACAGAAATGGTCACGTTTTTCGTATCGGTCTTGAGTGTGGCCTGCGAGTAGACGTTGCCGGTCTTGTTGAGCGGCGTGCCCATGTAGCCGTACAGCAGCTTTGCGATCTCCGCGCGGGAGAGCGTGCCCTGCGGCTTAAAGGTGCCGTCCGTGTAGCCGTTGATGTAGCCCTGCTTGACTGCCTCGGCCACATACGCCTTGCTGTAATTGCTCAGCTTGGTCTGATCGGAGAACACGCTCAGCGCGGAAAGGTCTGCGGTCGGCGTGTACTTGTGCAGGCGGCCGAGGATGGTCGCGGCCTGCTCACGGGTCAGCGTGCTCTCAGGCGCCATCTTATTGTTGCCCACACCGTTGATGTAGCCCTGTTTTACCGCGATCTGCACGGTTTCGTAATACAGATCCGTGCTCTTTACGTCAGAGAAGCTGATGTCCGCCTTTTCGGTAAAGCCGAAAGCGCGGTTGATGTAGCGCATGAACTCCCAGCGCGTGATCTTCTCATCCGGCTTGTAGTTGCCGGTCGATGCGGAGGGATTGATGATGCCGTTTTCGTGCAGCTCGGTAATGTAGGTCTTTGCCCAGTGATTGTCAATATCCGAGGCCGCGAATGCGCTCGGCAGCGTGCCGACCAGCAGGGCTGCTGTCAGCAGCGCAGAAATTACTCTTTTCAAGCCTTTCACCTCTTATTGGTTATATATCATTATCATACCATTCTTTTGGGGATTTGTGTACTGTTATTTTTGCCGCAGCGCGCAGCGATTTTGCGCCGGCCTGTTTCTCGGCACGCCGTTTTCCGGTGCAGACAAGTCGCGTAAGCGATATGCCGTTTCCGGGCTGGGGATGCCGCACGCGCGGCGGACGCCTAAGAGGGCAGACAACCTACGGTTTTCCGCCCTCTTAGGAATCTCCCCTTTTCCCTCGAGGGCTCGGTGGTGATTACATCGGTGAGATACACAAAGGAACGGGTATCGGTTCACGTTTTCCGCGCTGCTGCGGCGCGGTCGCGGCAGATTGCACGGGTTTTGCGTTCTGGCGGTTTGCCGGATGCAGGTGCGGCGTGTCAGCGACCGCACAAATCGTTCGGCTGGGTGGCCGGATGGCCTCCCGGTGAATTTGACAAACGTCTATCGTTACGTTCTCTTCACTCTCCACTCTCCAATCTTCACTCTGAAGATAATCCTCCATTCTGCACACCGCTGCACAATAAAAGACGTTTTCCGTGCACGCTTGGTTCCCTTTTTGCTCGAGTTTTTCCCTTCGAGGACAGAACGCACAATTATTTTGCTGCAATTTTGTACAGCTTTGCTTTTCCCGCTTGAATGTTTTCACAAATCCGCACAAAACCCCTTGCATTGACAGACGGATATTGTATAATTTAGATAGTGGCATTGTAACTGCCAAAATGGCGGTGCGCCAACTAAATGATGAGGTGATACCAAAATGGATTATATGTCGGAATACAAGCGCTGGCTGGACTGCTCCGCTCTTTCTGCGGACGAGCACGCTGAGCTGGCTGCCGTTGCAGATAATCAGGAAGAGATCGAAAGCCGCTTCTTCGCGCCGCTGTCGTTCGGCACGGCCGGTCTGCGCGGCGTGCTGGGCGTTGGCCTCAACCGCATGAACCGCTTCACGGTCGGTCAGGCGGCACAGGGTCTTGCAAACCTGATCGTATCAAACGGCAAGGCGGCGATGGACCGCGGCGTTGCCATCGCCTACGACTCCCGCCACTTCTCCCCTGAGTTTGCAAAGCAGTCCGCGTGCATCCTCGCGGCCAGCGGCATCAAGGCGATGCTGTTCGATGAACTCCGTCCTACGCCGGAGCTGTCCTTTGCGATCCGCCACTACGGCTGCATCGCGGGCATCAACATCACCGCTTCCCACAACCCCAAGGAATACAACGGTTATAAGGTATACTGGGAGGACGGCGCGCAGCTGCCTCCGGCCGAGGCCGACGTTGTTGCCAAGGAAATGGCTGCGACCGACATCTTCACCGGTGTACGCACCGGCGATTACGACGAGTTCGTCAAGAACGGCATGATCCGCATCCTCTCCAAGGAAACCGACGAAGCGTATCTGAACGAGGTCATCAAGGTTGCCGTCAATCCGGACTGCGTAAAGCAGGTCGCTGACGACTTCAAGCTGGTCTACACGCCGTTCCACGGTGCAGGCTACCGTCTGGTGCCGGAGATCCTCCGCCGACTGGGCTACAAGCACATTATCTGCGAGCCCGAGCAGATGAAGATCGACGGCGACTTCCCGACCGTCAAGAACCCGAACCCGGAGTACAAAGAGGGCTTTACCCTTGCCATCGAGCTGGCAAAGCAGAACGATGTTGACCTCATCATCGGCACCGACCCGGATGCCGACCGCACCGGCATCGTGCTCAAGGACAAGTCCGGCGAATATGTTACCCTGTCGGGCAATCAGGTCGGCGTGCTGCTCACCGATTACATCATCACCGCAAAGAAGCTGACCGACACCATGCCGCGCCATCCGGCGGTGCTCAAATCCATCGTAACCACCGAAATGGCCCGCGCTGCCGCGGAGAAGAACGGCGTGGAGTGCTTCGACACGTTCACCGGCTTCAAGTTCCTCGCGGAGAAGATCAAGCAGTTCGAAAAGGACGGCTCGCACCGTTACATCTTCGCATTCGAGGAGTCCTACGGCTACCTGTGCGGCGATTACGCCCGCGACAAGGACGCTGTTACCGCCTCCATGCTCATCGCCGAGATGGCCGCCTACTACCGCACGCAGGGCAAGACCCTGTATGATGCGATGGAGGAGATGTACGAGAAGTACGGCTATTACTGCGAGCAGACCATCTCCATCACCATGCCCGGCGTTTCCGGCCTCCAGCGCATGAAGGAGCTCATGCAGGAGCTGCGCGACCAGCCGCTGACCACGGTCGGCACGCACAAGGTCGATTACACCCGCGATTATATGCCGGGCACCCGCACCTGCATGGCCGACGGCAAGACCGAGCCGATGGAGCTCAAGGGTCAGAACGTGATGTACTACGAGCTCGAGGGCGGCACGACGTTCATCATCCGTCCGTCCGGCACCGAGCCCAAGGTCAAGGTCTACATCATGGCCAAGGGCGCGGACAAGGCCGAGGCTGCCGCAAAGGTAGAGGCACTCTCCGCCGCAGCCAGGGAGATCGTCAAGTAACCACCTACTGTATCGAAGATGCAGCCGAATCCCGGTTCGGCTGCATTTTTCCGGCAAATCACCGCACTGGGGAATAAACTATGTTAAAACGTATCATTTCCTGTATTTTGAGCACCATTATCGTGCTGGGCGCTACCATCGCCTACGACCGCACACCGGCCTGCCGCATCGCCGTGATGGAGCAGATACCGGCTCAGCTGGGCGCAGTGCTGCCGCGCGCGGCCGCCTATGAGCTGGAGCTGACCGTCGAGGAGCAGAGCCGCACCTACACCGTGAACTGCTTCGACAAGGATGGCGGGAAGTTCCGCTCGTACTCCATGCTGACCACCGAGGGCTCGGACGAGCCCCTGCACTACACCCGCACGGACTACACCTACGACGAGAACGGCAACTGCACGGATGCGCTCACCATCGACCAGAGCAATAACTCCACGCTGGACTACCGCCGCAGCTATGATGATAAAAACCGTGTTCTGCGCTCGGAAAACTACGAAAACGATGAGCTTATCGCAGTTTCCGAGTCCGAATACACCGAGGTGACGAACGGCCAGTCCTCGGCCGTCACCACCGTGTACGACGGCAGCGATAACGAGCAGTATGTCATCCGCACCGGCATGAATACCAACGGCGATATTCTGTCCTCCCGCCTGTATGAGGGCGAGGATGTCACCGCCTCGACGGATAACCGCTACGACAGTCAGGGCCGCCTCGTGCAGACTGTCCAGTACGGCGCGGACCAGCTCACCTATGAAACGCTCACCGTCTACTCGCTCGACGGCCTGACCCAGACCAGCCGCTCCACCTGCGAGGGCGCGACCTACGCCACCGAGCAGCGCACCTTTGACGAGAACGGCCAGCTGCTCCAGATCGTCCAGAAGGACGGAGAGGGCTATACCATTACCATCACCTATACACGCTTTCAGTAACGGAAAACCACCCTTTCGGGTGGTTTTTGTTTGCTGTCACGGGCTGTAAATGGAGAATTATATGCAGAGTGGAGATTGGAGATTGGAGAGTGAAGAGAACGTAAGATTTTACGTTTATTCCATCCCGCGGGAGGCCATCCGGCTACCCAGCCGAACGATTTGGGCGGTCGCAGTCACGCCGCCCTTGCACCCGTTCAACCGTCAGACCGCAAAACCCATACAATCTGCCGTATAAGGCCGCATCCATGCGGAAAACATAGACCGATACCCGTTCTCTTTTTCGAGGCGGTCCCGAACTGGAATAGGAACGGCTGCTGCCAAACAGGCATCCCGTACACCATTTTACGGAAATTTTCCCGCAGAAACCGACAGAATCCGTATCTCTCTGCTAAAATACTGCAAATTCCTGCGGCACATATTGCTTTTTGCTTGTTAAAAGGCTATAATCGCTATGTATCTCCATAGCCGAGGGGCTCTGGAGAACATGAGAGAAATAGATCGGAGGTACGCCATGCGTATCATTATTGTAGGCTGCGGCAAGGTAGGCTCGGAACTGGCCGGCCAGCTCAGCGCAGCAGGACACGACCTGACCCTGGTCGATCTGTCCGAACGCCGGCTGAACGAGCTTTCCAATATGTATGACCTTGCTACGGTAAGAGGCAGCGGCACCAGCTATCACGTTCTGCGCGATGCCGGTGTGCAGGATACCGACCTGCTCATCGCCGTTACCACCCATGACGAGATCAATCTGCTTTCCTGTCTGATCGCCCGCAAGGCATCCGGCTGTCATGCCATTGCCCGCGTGCGCGACCCGGAATATGTGTCCGACCTCGGCTTTATCCGCGATGAACTCGGCATTTCCATGGTCATCAACCCGGAATTGTCCACCGCGCGCGTCGTTTCGCGCCTGATCCGCTTCCCGTCCGCCATCAGCGTCAGCACGTTCGCGCGCGGACGTATCGAGCTGCTCGATCTGAAGATCCCGCACGAGTCCCGCCTGGACGGCATGGCGGTGTGCGAGGTCAATCCGCTGCTCCGCACGGATGTGCTGCTGTGCATGGTCCGCCGCGATGGCCAGACCTATATCCCAAAGGGCGACTTCATCCTGCACGAGAACGACAACATCACGGTCATCATCCCGCGCCGCGAGCAGAACGAGTTCTTCGAGAAGATCGGCCTGCCGGTCAAGCGCATTTCCTCCGCGATGCTGGTCGGCGGCGGCAAGATCTCGTATTTCCTCGCGAAGATACTGCTCGATTCCGGCATTGCGGTCAAGATCATCGAAAACAATCTGGAGCGCTGTGAGGCGCTGTCCGAAATGCTCCCGAACGCGACCATCATCTACGGCGACGGCACTGACCGCGACCTGCTCGACGAGGAGGGTCTGGCAACCTGTGAGGCGTTCGCCTCGCTCACCGGCATGGACGAGGAGAACATCCTGCTGTCGCTGCACGCCGGCCGTCACTCCCGCGCGAAGCTGTTCACCAAGGTCAACCGCGTGAATTTTGAGGAAGTCATCGCCAGTATGCCGATCGGCAAGGTCATCCGACCCAAACAGACGACCGCCGAGCTCATCAGCCAGTACACCCGCGCGATGCAGAACTCGATGGGCTCCAATGTGGAAACCCTGCACCAGCTGGGCGGCGCAGAGGCGCTCGAGTTCCGCGTAGCGGCGCACCACCTCACTAACGTACCGCTTCAGGATATGCCCATCCGCCCGGATGTGCTGCTGTGCTGCATCAACCGCAAGGGCAAGCGCATCATCCCGCGCGGCCACGATGTGCTCCACGCGGGCGACACCGTCATCGTCGTTTCCACGTTTGAGGGCATGAACGATCTTCAGGACATCTTCCTGCCGACAAACGGAGGGTCGAACGAATGAATTTTGCCATCGTTCGCTATCTGATCGGCTGGCTGATGGGCATTGAATCGCTGTTCCTGCTGCTGCCCGCGTTCACGGCGGCCATCTACCGCGAGCCCGAGCTGCCCGCCTATATCGCCACCGCGCTCATCTGTCTGACCGGCGCGGGCATTCTGTGCGAGAACAAGCCGAAAAACACCCGTTTTTACGCCCGCGAGGGCTTTGTAGCCGTTGCGCTCTGCTGGCTGGTGCTGACTGTGACCGGCGCGCTGCCGTTCATCCTCAGCCGCGAGATACCGTTCGCCGTGGATGCGCTGTTCGAGGCCGCCTCCGGCTTCACCACCACCGGCGCGACCATCCTCGGCGATGTCGAGGCGCTTTCACACGCCTCCATGCTGTGGCGCTGCCTGACGCACTGGGTCGGCGGCATGGGCATTCTTGTGTTCATGCTCATCGTGCTCCCGCTCGCGGGCGGCCAGACCATCTACCTCATGCGCGCAGAGAGCCCCGGCCCGTCGGTTTCCAAAATGTCGCCGCATATGCGCGACACCGCGCTCATCCTGTATGCCATCTACTTCGGTCTGACCGTGCTGCAGATCATCCTGCTGCTGTGCGGCGGTATGCCGATGTTTGACTCCATCTGTGTGGCGCTCGGCACGGCAGGCACCGGCGGTTTCGGCAACTGGAACGACTCTATCGCGCATTACAACAGCGCCTACCTGCAAAACGTCATTTCGGTGTTTATGATACTGTTCGGTATCAATTTCAGCGCGTATTTCCTTATTTTGACCCGAAAATTCAAGCAGGTGTTCCAAATCGAGGAGGTGCGCGTGTACCTCGGCGTGATCGCGGTGTTCACCACGCTCATCGCATTCAACGTGCGCGACTACTTCGGTTCGCTCGGTGAGAGCTTCCACCACGCGCTGTTTCAGGTGGCCTCCATCATCACGACCACCGGTTTTTCGACCGTGGACTTCAACCAGTGGCCCGCATTCAGCAAAACCCTTATCGTGCTGCTGATGTTCATTGGCGCGTGCGCGGGCTCGACCGGCGGCGGCATGAAGTGCTCGCGCATTCTGCTGCTGTTCAAGAGCGTGAAAAAGGAAATGATGTCGCTCATCCATCCGCGGCTGGTGCGCGTCCACAAGATGGACGGTCAGAAAGTCCAGCACGAGGTCATGCGCTCGGTCAACGCCTTTCTGGTGGCGTATCTGATCGTGATGGCGGTGTCCATCCTCATCGTCAGCATCAACTGCGACGATGTGGTCACGAATTTCACCTCGGTCGTCACCTGCATCAACAACGTCGGACCCGGCCTGAATCTGGTCGGCCCGGCTTCCAACTTCGGCGCACTGCATCCGCTGAGCAAAGTCGTGCTCATTTTCGATATGCTGGCGGGCCGACTGGAGCTGTTCCCCATGCTCCTGCTGTTCGCGCCGGAAACGTGGAGAAAAAACCGCTGATTTACGCAAATACAGCAAAAAAACGGACAAACCCGAGGGTTTGTCCGTTTTATTTTTCACTTTTCGCAGTCGGAACAGCCCGAGCAGTCCGCGCACGCGGCCGCCTTGCGGTCCTCATATGCACGCAGCGAACCCTCCGTTATATGGCTGAGAGCGGCCAGCCGCTCGTTTACCATATCCCACAGGCACATCGGCAGATGGTCGCGGTGGCCGCGGTGAATGGTGACACACTCAAAGCAGTTGCCGTGATGGCGGCACGCCTCCTTGCACGGGCAGTGGTCGCCGGATTCGCGCACCTGCTGCAGAAATTCCAGCTTGATCTTGAGCGCTTCCTCCTTTTTGCCCTCACGGTCGAGGTCGTTTTGCAGGATGGCCAGCTCATTTCCGTCTATTTTCATAAGTATCACTCCTCTGTATCTTGCAGTTTTATCATAGCAGAGCTTTTGCGGTTTCGTCAAAGCAACTCCGTGCGAAACCGTATTTTTGTTCAGTGATACAAATTTTTCATGCCGGTTTTATGCATATTTCCATTTCTGTTCCGGGCATAGCAAAGCCCTCATTCACAGACACATGAATGAGGGCTGTTACTTCCAAATCTCCATAGATCCTCTTTTCCCGGCAGAATATTTCCCGCCGCATTTGGATTGGTATTCGGTTGTGTTCTCGGCATCTTTCGATCTTACGTTCGCGGAAGCCGCCCGGCTAAGGTTTGTATGTACAAACAACATATCCGTTTGGTTGCCTTTCCTACACTCGGGAACTCTATTTCCAGTGGGTGATGCGTCACTGCTCGGCGGAAGATGTTGATGCAGCCCGCCCGTTTTCCGGAGCTGTTTCGGCCTTTGATATAATCTCATTCCGAACCGGTATGCTGTATATACTCATCAGTATGCCCATCGGCTGGTACAGCATCATGGCAGGTATCGCAGATACTTCAGTCTGGTCGCCGGCGCATCGATATAGATCGTTCTGTCATGTATGAACCTTACTGTCCTGCTGCCTCGATCCGCTGATCCAACATTGTTGCTTATCACGGACGAATAAAATAACGAGGATAGCTTCCCCAAAGTTGCCGTTTGTTACCTTGCTTTAGAAGCCGATCGCGCTTTTCAGGCGGTTCAAATTATGGAATTGGAACTCGCTCATTTTTATAGCTATCACCTTGATCGTTTCGGTCACAGCGCCGCGGCGAGTCCCGCGAACTGGTAAGATGCCTCTTCTGATACCATTGGACTCACCTCTTTCTTGGGTATCAATGGATTTGACATCCTGTTTTCAGAATCGATAGAGGTTAGCGCCGTTGGAGTAAAACCCCTGTTTTACTTTGTTTTGGTGTTTGCCTTTATCTTTTCTGTGTCATTATAATATCATCAATATTGCACAACGTCAAGCGTTTTTACGCAGATTTTTACGAGCATACTGCACAACAAAAAGCTGACTATTTCGGTAATTTCACTCTTTCCCGCGCGGCGCAGATTTGGTATAATAATAATACCGGGCGTTTTCCCGGCATATTTTTTCGCATAGCCAATACGAGTGCCGCCCTGTTTCCGCGGCAGCCGTTTTCCGCATTGCTGCGGCGCGGTCGCGCCAGATTGCATGGGTTTTGCATTGGAAAGAACGTAAACCGTTATCTCCACTCTGCACTCTCCAATCTTCACTCTGAACGCAAATTACTAATTAAATGAACAAGGGGATGTCTTTTTATGGGAACCTTTAGCTTTTATATGCCCACCCGCCTCTACTTCGGCGCCGGTTCGGTAAAGCGCCTTGCCAAGGCGCGCCTGCCGCAGGGCACGGGCCTGATCATCACCGGCGGCACCTCTACCACCAAGCTGGGCTACGTTGCCAAGGTGGCAGATGCGCTGGCAGAGGCCGGTCATCCGACTGTTGTTTACAGCAAAGTACAGCCCAACCCGACCATCGAGGGCGTGCGCGAGTGCGCGGCGCTCTGCCGTGAGCAGAACATTGCGTTCGTTGTCGGTCTGGGCGGCGGCTCTTCCATCGACACGGCCAAGGCCGTTGCCATCATGGCGACCAACGACGGCGACTGGTGGGACTACATCCACGGCGGCACGGGCGGCGGCAAGCGCATCGCCAACGCCGGACTGCCCATCGTTGCCATCCCGACCACGGCGGGCACGGGCACCGAGGCCGACCCGTTCACCGTTATCACCAACGGCGAGGAGAAGATCGGCGGCGGCGGTGAAAAGTGTTTCCCGACCATTTCCATCGTCGATCCCGACTTTATGATGACCGTTCCGCCGCATCTGACGGCATATCAGGGCTTTGATGCGTTCTTCCATGCCGCTGAGGGCTATCTCGCAAAAATCGCAAGCCCGATGAGCGATATGTTCGCGCTTCAGGCCATCGAGCTCATCGGCAAGTCGCTGGCGGCGGCCGTCAAGGACGGCGGCAACGCCGAAGCCCGCGCCGATGTCGCACTGGCGAACACACTGGCAGGCTTTGTCGAAACGCTGTCGAGCTGCACCGGCGAACACGCCATCGAGCACGCGCTGAGCGCATTCCATCCCAAGCTGCCGCACGGCGCGGGACTGATCACGATCTCCAAGGCGTACTGGAGCCGCTTCAAGGACACCTCCGCCGACCGTTTGCAGGCCATTGCACACGCACTTGGACGTGCGGACGGCGATTTTCTCGCGGCGCTCGATGAGATGCAGAAAGCCTGCGGCGTGGACAAGCTGCGCCTTGCCGACTACGGCGTAAAGCCCGAGGATGCTGGAAAGATTGCGGACAACGCCGCGAGCACTATGGGCGCGCTGTTCCGTGTCGATCCGCGCACGCTCTCCCGCGAGGAAATTATGGACATCGTTACCGAGAGCATCTGATTGATAAATATTGCATTTGCGTTACATCTGTGTTACAACCGGTTGTGTCGCGCATAGGGTGTGCTATAATAAGTGCAGAGTATGAAAATGCTCTGCACTTATTTTGCTTGTTTTGCACTGCGGATTTTGCCGCAGTCTGAGGAGGTATTCCCATGAAATTTCAGCAGGTAATGGCATTTTTCCTCACCGGCGCAACCGCGCTCTCCATGAGCACCACCGCGCTCGCTGCCGACCTTTCGGATAACGCAGAAACCACCGTATCCACCACACAGGCCGCCGATGAGCAGGAAAACCTTTACACTAAGAACGACAAGGACCTGACCGATGCCGAGTTCGAGCAGAAGTACGAGCTGCCGGAGAACGCATGGTTCACGCCCGCAGTCCGCTATGTGATCGAAAACAAGATCATGTCTCCGGCCGGCCATATCAACGGCACACCGTATTTTCCGTGGTTCAATCCGGCGGAAAACCGTTACGCTGTTGCCAACGCGATTTATAACAGTACACAGCTCATTGATCCGGAACTGACCGCATCCTATGCGGGCATGGCCATTAAGGAAGCACCCGACTACGACCAGATTTATGAATCCGACCGTCCCGGCATGACATTCTGCTTTGAATCCGGCATTATGACCGGCGACAGTCAGCACTATCTGCGTCCTTATGACTCCATCAGCCGTCAGGAGTTCGCGGCAGTGCTCCAGCGCTACATCACGCTGCTCGAAAAGGCCGGTAAGATCACGGTTTCGACCGATACGAGCGCAAATACCGCATTTACCGATGCTGATTCTATCGCAAACTGGGCCAAGGAGGCCGTTGCGTTCTGCCAGACCAACAAGCTGATGAACGGCGACAACCACGGCGCATTCAACCCCAAGGGTCAGATCAAGTCGATCGAGCTGGCACAGGTGATGTACAACCTGTCGCAGCGCATCCAGTGAGTTCAGAAATGCAGAAAACCACCTGTTTTCGGTAAAAACAGGTGGCAGGCTGTCGCGAAACCACGGTTTCGCCGACAAGCAGGAACGAACCGTAGGCCGTTCCAAAGTCGTCCGAAAGTTCCTGTATAGAAACTTTCTCCCTCCAGAAGTATAAAAACCGAGATACACGCTCCCGGTTTTTATGAATTTGTAAAGCAAATTCTATTTAACGCGCGCTGCCGCGCAATATGATAAAATTGGTTCAATACCAACTTTTTCGACAAACTGAAACCACCTGTTTTCGATAAAAACAGGTGGTTTTTGTCTTTTCTATCTGCTATACTGAAAGCAGAGGAAGAACCCGCCGCCGCACTGTGAAAACGAGGTGACGTCCGCATGAAAAAACGCCTGTCTGCTGTGCTGTTCGTCCTGCTGTTCGGTGCAATGGCTGTCGGCACCGCCATGCACAGCCACCCGAAACCCGCAGAGGCCGCTCCTGCACCGTCCGACACGCTTGCCGAGCAATCGTTCGGCATCTGGCGGAAAACCGCCCGCAGCGGCACAAAAACCGCTGTATACGACAGCGAAACGTCCGTTGTCATCGGCGTATATCACGGTCTGCATTACACTATCACCGAAATCCAAAAAGATGCAGACGGTCATCTTCTGCCCGCAGCCGTCACCGTATATCGCGGTCAGTATACGCCCATCCAATGACAGAAAACCCGCCTCAGAGACTCTCTGCGGCGGGTTTTGTTCTGTTTCAGTCCAGCACGGACAGTTCGATCTCCTCGGGCGTATAGCCGTCCTGAATGATGATCGGCGCGTGCAGCTCATCGCTCTCGAGCTGCATGGGCAGCCGCGCGATGCACAGGTGCAGCTCACTGCCGCCGCCCTCCCGCGGCGAGAGCAGCAGACAGCCGCCGTGCTGGACGGCGATCTGGTTCGCGAGCGGCAGACCCATGCCGAGCGGCGTACCGGCGCGGGCAAGCTCGATATACTCCTCCATCGAGCTGGTGCGGTGCCAGCCGGAGAGCAGCGCCTCGAAGTGCTGCGGATCAAGACCCGGGCCGGTATCGGCCACCGTGAGAACGAAATGTTCGCGGTTTTCGCTGAGTGTCAGCGTAATCGCGCCGTCCGCCGGGGTGACGCGCAATGCATTGGTGAGCAGATTGTACAGCGCGATACGCAGCATCCGTGCATCGGCCAGCGCCTCACAGTGCTCCGGCGCCTGCACGGTGATGGGCGCATACGCCGCCGCGTGCTGTCCGGCGTGTTCCGCCGCAGCGCGGCACAGCGCGACAAGGTCGCAGCGGTGCAGATCGAGCTGCTCGGTCAGCAGCGGGTCGTGCAGCAGGTCGGAATGGCTGAGCAGACGGTACAGCCGCATACACTGCCGCTGGATGCGGGCCGCTGCCGCCGGGTCGCTCATGCGGGCCGCCTCGCCCAGCAGCGCACCCAGACAGAGCGAGCTTTTGTCGTGGATGATACGCAGACTGCCGTCATACGCCGTGCGCTCCCGCGCGAGATAGGCCAGCAGCGCGCCGTCCCGGTGCGGGATAAGCTCGACCGTGTAATACTGTCCGTCTACTTCCTCCTCGGCGGAGCACGCCGTCTGCGTGCGGATGCAGCGCCGCACAGCCGCGCACAGGCTCTCGCTCAAGAACGGGTCGATCGGCTCCATCGGATGCAGCCCGGAAAGCTGCTGCGCCGCCGTATTGCAGCACTCGATATGCAGGGTACCGCGCACCGCGAACAGCGCCGCATCCCGCAGCCCGGTCCGCAGCAGCAGCTCTCGGACGGCCGCACCGTCCAGCTGCGAAAAGAACGCATCTTCCATCGTTATCCTCCAAAAGCTCCACATATGCCATGCCCGAAACGGGCATACTCTCAGGGCGGGTGTCCGCATCGCTGCGAAAAAAAGCGGCACACAGCAGCGGTGCGTTTCGCACCCCGTCAACCGGGAGGTTTCACAAACCGAACCCGCCGTTTTTGTATGATGTGTTTATTATATCACCCCCGCCGTTATCATTGCAAAGAAAATTATACAAAAAAGCCCGACGTAATGACAAAAAAATCACAAATATTACACCTTGCGGCAGACTGCGGATTTAGTGTATAATAAGAACATCAACAGAGAACTTCATCAAAACATTTAGGAGGAACACTGTAAAATGGGTATCAAAGTAGGTATCAATGGCTTTGGCCGTATCGGCCGTATGGTTTTCCGCGCTGGTCTGAAGAACCCGAACATCGAGTTCGTAGCGGTAAACGATCCGTTCATGACCCCGGACTACATGGCATACATGCTCAAGTATGACACCATGCACGGTCGTTACGACGGCACCATCGAGTATGACGAGAACTCCATCACCGTTGATGGCAAGAAGGTTCTCTTCTTCGCAGAGATGGACCCGAAGAACATTCCGTGGGGCAAGGTTGGCGCTGACTACGTTGTAGAGTCCACCGGCGTATTCCTGACCAAGGAGAAGGCACAGGCTCACATCGACGGCGGTGCTAAGAAGGTTATCATGTCCGCTCCGTCCAAGGACGACACCCCGATGTTCGTAATGGGCGTTAACCAGGACACTTACACCAAGGATATGACCTTCGTTTCCAACGCTTCCTGCACCACCAACTGCCTGGCTCCGATCGCTAAGGTTCTCGACGAGTCCTTCGGCATCGTAGAAGGCCTGATGACCACCGTTCACTCTGCAACCGGCACTCAGAAGGTTGTTGACGGCCCGTCCAAGAAGGACTGGCGCGGCGGCCGTGCAGCTTGCGGCAACATCATCCCGTCCACCACTGGCGCTGCAAAGGCAGTAGGCAAGGTTTACCCGAAGCTGAACGGCAAGCTGACCGGTATCTCCATGCGTGTACCGACCCTGGACGTTTCCGTAGTTGACCTGACCTGCAACCTGGCTAAGCCGGCTACCAAGGAAGACATCTGCGCTGCTATGAAGGCTGCTTCCGAGAAGCCGCTGTCTGAGGGCGGCCTGAAGGGCGTTCTGGGCTACACTGAGGATGCTGTTGTATCTTCTGACTTCCTGGGCGACGAGCGCACCTCTATCTTCGACGCTAACGCTGGCGTTTACCTGACCGATACCTTCGTAAAGGTTGTTTCCTGGTACGACAACGAGTGGGGCTACTCCAACAAGCTACTGATGCTCATCGAGCACATGGCAGAGGTTGACAACAAGTAATTGTTGCCCACTGGCGTATAAAATGTTTTCAAAAAGCTCTTGTTCTTCGGAACAAGAGCTTTTTTCTTTCTCTCCGGCTTGACGGCGCAGGCATATCATGCTATACTTAGTTCAAATTTAGACTATCTATTTTTGAATCAGGTGATATACATGAATCCCTATATGGAATTTACGCACAAGACCGATCTGGCATACAGCGCCGTATGCCGACCGCTGTGCCGCGAACTCAAGCTGACACAGACGGCGTTTGACATCCTGCTGTTCCTCGCGAACAACCCCGGCCATGACACCGCCAGCGACATCGTGGAGCTGCGCCGGATCAAGGCGAACCTCGTGTCAGTCAACGTCAACCGGCTGGTCGAGGAGGGCTATCTGCGCCGTGAGAGCATCCCCGGCGACCGCCGCAAGACCCGTCTGGTATGTACCGACAAGGCGCTGCCCATCATCGACCGCGGCCGCGCATTACAGGCGCAGTTCATCGACCGTCTGCTCTCCGGCATGAGTGAGGAACAGCGGCAGGCGTTTGGCGATGCCGTCAGTGTCATCGACCGCAATCTCGACCAGCTTTTGCAGGAGGTGCGCTGATATGACGATGCTTTTCACCGTGCTCGTCACGTTTTTCGCCGGCATGGGCGCCGGCCTCGGCACCGGCTTCGCGGGCATGAGCGCCGCCGCCGTTATCAGCCCCATGCTCATCACCTTTCTGCACATGGACCCCTATGTGGCGGTCGGCATCGCGCTCTCGTCTGACGTACTGGCGAGTGCCGTTTCGGCCTATACCTACGGCAAAAACAAAAATCTGGATGTCAAAAACGGCCTGCTGATGATGCTCAGCGTGCTTGTGTTCACCGTGGTCGGCAGCTATGTCGCCAGCCTGCTCCCCTCGCGAACGATGGGCAGCTTCTCGGTGTTTATGACGTTCCTGCTCGGCGTGAAATTCATCGTCCGTCCGGTCATGACCACCAAAGAGGCGATGATGGGCGTGTCCGCGCGCAAACGCGCTGTGCAGTCCATTGTCTGCGGCGTGCTGATCGGGTTTATCTGCGGCTTCGTCGGCGCGGGCGGCGGCATGATGATGCTGCTCATCCTGACCTCGGTGCTCGGCTACGAGCTGAAAACCGCCGTCGGCACCAGCGTGTTCATTATGACGTTCACAGCGCTCACAGGCGCGGCCTCGCACTTCGCCATTGGCGGAATACCTGACCCGCTGATCTGGGCCCTGTGCGTGATCTTCACGCTCGTGTGGGCACGCATCGCTGCCGTGTTCGCCAATAAGGCCAGTCCGAAAACGCTCAACCGCGCCACCGGCGTGATTCTTGTCGTGCTCGGTCTTGCTGTTATGTTATTCTCCAAAATCGCATAAACAAACCCCTTTCCGTTCTGTCGGAAAGGGGTTTTCAGTTGAAAATTGGGAATGAAAGATTATGTTGAGAGTGAGGAGTGGAGATTGGAGAGTGAAGAGCAGAAAATGTAACGATTTGCGTTTTCTTTATTCCACGAGAGGCAATCCGAGCCCTCCCAAAAGGGAAAGTTGGAGTCCCAAGAAGTTGTCTATCCTTTTGACCCCGCGCGGGAGCGCCGTATCGCTCACGCGACTCGTGCGCGCCAGAAAAAGCGTGCTTTCCTTTCCGGGCAAAACAAAAAGCAGCAACTTTCGTTGCTGCTTAGATGTAGGCGTTGAGTTATCTTCCCGGGCCGTCACCAGCCAAGTATTGTCACCGTAAACGAGCTTAACTACTGTGTTC
>CAKSVR010000030.1 GCA_934504345.1 uncultured Agathobaculum sp.
CGTGAAACTTCGGCAGCGCGGACGGAACTCGCGCAAGGAACCGAAGCCAAAGTCAGGACACAAAATTTCCGCAAAGCGCCGCGGCAGTGCGACCGGAGCCTGCACAAGGAGCCGCCGCTTTAATTGTGCGGTGTTGCCTTAGCTTATGTTCATTCCTGACTTCGCGCATCCAGCCGCATATACCGCGAGATGTTGAGCAGAATGCCCATCTCACCGAGCTGTATCATCAGCGCCGTGCCGCCGTAGCTGAAGAACGGCAGCGCCGCACCCGTTACCGGCAGCAGACCGGTGACAACGCCCAGATTCATCAGGGTCTGGATAGCGAGCTTTGCGGTGATGCCCGAGGCCATCAGGCAGCCGAACTTATCCGGTGCGAACCGCGCCACGCGGAAGCCGCGGTAGATGAGGTACGCAAACAGCAGGATGACCAGCAGAGCGCCGATCAGGCCCATCTCCTCGCACCACGTTGCGAAAATGAAGTCGTTATGCGGCTCCGGCAGGTACAGCTGCTTTTGCAGGCCGTTGCCGAGCCCGCGGCCGAGCAGGCCGCCCGAGCCGATGGCGATCTGGCTCATCGCGCCCTGAAAGCCGTCCTTTACCATATCCGAGAACGGATTGAACCAGACGGCGATACGCGTTCGAACGTGCTCAAACGAAAAATAGAACGCTACGAAGCCGATCGCGCCAACAATGCCAATCGGTACGAAGTAGCTCAGGCGCATACCGCCGATGACGAGGATGGACACGCCGATAGCCCACATAATGAGCATTGCCGAGGTATGCGGCTCCAGATACAGCAGTCCGCTGTACATCAGCAGCATTGCGCCGTATGGGAACGCCAGCTGCTTGAGGTGCTGCACACTCTTTGGCTTTTGCGAAACCCAGTACGAAAAGCAGACGATGACGGCGATCTTTGCGATCTCGGACGGCTGAAAGCCGAACAGCCAGCGGCGGGCATTGTTGACGGATGTGCCGACGCCCGGAATCGCTACCAGCACCAGCAGCAGCGCCGAACCCCACAAAAACGCCTGATAAAAGCCGCCGTACATCCGATACGGCACCTTGGAGAGCGCGATCATCGCGATAACACCGGCCGCAGCGAAGCCGCCCTGCCGGGTGATGAAGTAGGTGGCGCTGCTCTGGTAGAACATGGCATTCGTGTAGCTGGCCGAGAACAGCGCGATCAGGCCGATGACGAGCAGCAGCAGCACGGAAAAGAACACGCCGCTGTCCCACGCATGGAGGCGGGCACGGATGCGCCGCCTGGGCTTTGCTCCGCCGGAGGGATGCCGTTCCTGCGGCAGCGGTTCACGCGAAGGACGCACCGGTTTGCCGTTCGGCAGGCTCCGCAGCGCGGGACGGCGCGAGGCCGACCGATACTGCGGATTCGTCTTTCTTGTTGTCGAAGCCATAGGCTTACCTCCGAATCACGAATTAAAACAGCGGTGCGAGGGCCACATGATATGCCAGCAGGCACAGCACGACCGTGATGCCGGTGAACACCAGCACGATCTTCTTCTCTCCCCAGCCGCACATCTCAAAATGATGGTGGATAGGCGCCATCTTGAACAGGCGCTTGCCGTGGGTGGCCTTGAAGTACGTTACCTGAAGGATAACGGACAGCGTTTCGATGATGTAAATGAGGCCGACCAGCAGCAGGATGAGCGGCATCTCACACGCAAACGCAAGACCGGCCACCGCACCGCCGAGGAACAGCGAGCCCGTATCGCCCATGAACACCTTGGCCGGGTTGAAGTTATAGCGCAGGAAGCCCAGCAGCGCACCAGCCAGTGCGGCTGCAAAGATCACAACGCCCATATCGCCGCGGCGGAAGCCGACGAATACGAAGAATACCGCTACCGGCAGCGTAACGCTTGCCGCCAGACCGTCGATGCCGTCGGTCAGGTTGACGGCGTTGTCCGCGCCGACGATAACGAACGCCGCGAACACGATGTACAGCGGCCACGGCCAGCTGAACGAAATGCTCGTGAACGGGATCCACAGCTGCGGCAGGCCGCTCGACTTGAGGAACAGCACGAGGATGAACACGCCCGCGACTAAAATCTGGAGCACCAGCTTCTGCTTGGGTGTCAGGCCCGCGTTTTCCTTTTTCTTGATCTTGGCGTAGTCATCGACCAGACCGACCGCGCCGTAGGCCACGGCAAGGCCGAGCACCGCCAGCGACGAGATGGAGATCTCACCCATCACGATGTTGCCGATGATGACCGCCGCCGCAATGCCGATGATGAACATAAAACCGCCCATCGTCGGGATATTCTGTTTGTTCATATGCCATTTCGGTCCGATCTCGAGAATCTTCTGACCGAATTTCATCTTTCGCAGGTAATTGATGACTGCCGGGCCGATGGCCAGCGTAATTACCAGTGCGATCGCGAAAACAAGCACAGCCTGTTTCATTCTTCAACTTCCTCCCCTAAAAACATTGCGAGTGCGCGCTCCATACGCATACCGCGGCTGCCCTTGAACAGCAGCGCGTCACCCTTTTTCGCATCCGCACGCAGCGCCGCGACGAGCGCGGTCTGGTCGTCGAACGCATAGGCATTCTCCATGCCCTTTTCCCTTGCGCCGGCTACCATCGCCGCCGCATCCGGACCGTAGGCGTAGAGCGCATCTGCGTACTGTGCCGCCGCGCGGCCTGCCCGGCGGTGTCCCTCCTCGGCGTAGTCACCGAGCTCGAGCATCGAACCGAGCACGGCAAACCGGCGGGCATCCTTTGCCATGCCGCCGAGGACGGCCAGCGTTGCCTCCATCGCATCCGGGCTGGCGTTGTAGCAGTCCGCATAGATGTGATAGCCGTCCTGCTCGTAGATATTCTGGCGCATACCGCTCGCCTGATAGCTGACAAGGCCCTGTGCGATCAGCTCGGGCGTTTCACCGAGCAGCAGGCCGACAGCTGCCGCCGCCAGTGCGTTGAGCACGTTGTGCTTGCCCGGAATGCTCAGTCTGGCCGTGAATTTCTCGCCGACCGGCAGCTGCGCCGCCGCAAGACCGTTATTTACTATATCAAATGTACCGTCGCTGTGCAAGTGTGCAATGAGGTCGCACGCGGAATTTTCGATGCCATATGTTACCACCTTGCAGCCGAGACTGCCGCGTTTGTCCCACAGCAGCGGCTCATCGCCGCAGAGGACAGCCGCGCCGCCCTCCTGCAAGCCCTCGAGGATCTCGAGCTTTGCCTTGCAGATGCCCTCGCGCGAACCGAGGAACTCGATGTGCGAGGTGCCGATGTTGGTGATAACGGCAAGATCGGGCTTGGCAGCCGCCGTCATGCGGGACAGCTCACCAAAGTGGTTCATGCCCATCTCAGCCACGAGCACTTCGGTATCCTTCGTCATACGCATGAGGGTAAGCGGCAGGCCGATCTCGTTGTTGAGGTTGCCCTCGGTCTTTTGTGCGCGGAAGCCCTGCGACAGCACGGCGTAAAGCAGCTCTTTTGTTGTCGTTTTGCCGACCGAGCCGGTCACGCCAACGACCTTGCCGCCGCACATCGCGCGGTAGCCGCCCGCAAGATCGAGCAGCGCCTGCGAGGTGTTCTCAACGTACAGCGCCGGAACGGGATACTCCTCGCTCTCACGGTGGCTCATGACTGCCGCCGCGCCGTTCTCGATGGCCTTGCCGATGAAATCATGTGCATCAAAGCGTTCGCCCTTGATCGGCAGGAACAGCGCCTCCGGCGGGATCTGCCGCGAATCGGTCGTGACTGCCGTCAGAGCCGCCTCGCCTCTCGCTTCGCCCTTTGTCCATTCCGCCGCCTGCGCTAATGTGAATCGTTCCATGCCGTTTCCCCCAATTGGTTTTACTTTTGCTTTATTGAGCACAGGGGCGCACAATGTGCGCCCGTCTGCCGCTCTTACTTATTGAAAAAATCCGCTACGATCTCGCGTTCATCCATATGATGCTTCACATGGTTGACTTCCTGATAGGTTTCGTGTCCCTTGCCCATCAGCACGATAATATCGTCTTTCTGTGCGTGCGCGAGTGCCCAGTGGATGGCCTCCGGACGGTCAACGATGACCTGCATCGGCGTGTCGGAGTCCTTCATGCCCTCGAGGATGTCATCGATGATGGCCTTGGGCTCCTCGGTGCGCGGATTATCGCTGGTGACAACGCAGAAATCCGCGAGGTCAGCCGCGATGCGGCCCATCTTCGGGCGCTTGGTGCGGTCGCGGTCGCCGCCGCAGCCGAACAGCGCAACAACACGGCCCTTGGCAAAGCCGCGAACGGCCTTGAGCACGTTCTCCACGCCGTCCGGCGAGTGCGCGTAATCGATGAGCACGGTGTAGTCGGTGTCGGTCGGCACGACCTCCACGCGGCCCTTAACGCCGGTGGCCGTCGCCATGGACTTTGCCGCCTCGGAGAGCGGCATACCGAGCTGGAGCACGATGCCGAGCGCAGTCAGAGCATTTTCGACCGAGAAGTGACCCGGGATAGGCAGCTTGACATCGGCCTCCGCGCCGTTGTAAGCCGCAAGGAATTCTACGCCGTCCGCGTGCAGCTGGAGATTTTTCGCCAGCAGGCCGGCCTCGCTCTTCTCACACGAGAATGTCAGGCACGGGCACTTGGCATCGGCCAGCATCTTCTCGGCCGCGCCGTCATCCAGATTGATAACGCCCTTGTCGCTGACAGTGAACAGCAGCGCCTTGGCCTGCCGGTATGCCTCCATCGTCTTGTGGAAGTCGAGGTGATCCTGTGTCAGGTTGGTGAATGCACCGACCGCAAACCGGATGCCGTGTACGCGGTCGAGCACGAGCGAATGCGAGGAAACCTCCATGATGACATGAGTGCAGCCCGCATCGCGCATCCGCGCGAACAGTGCGTGCAGCTCGTAGGATTCCGGCGTGGTGCGCTCGGTTTCGATCACCTCATTGCCGATGAGGTTCTGGTTGGTGCCGATCAGGCCGACCTTGTGGCCTGCATCCTCGAGCATATGCTTGACGAGGTAGGTCGTGGTGGTCTTGCCGTTGGTGCCAGTAACGCCCAGCATCACCATGCTGTCCGCCGGATGGCCGAAGCGGTTCGCCGCGATCTCCGCCAGCGCGATGCGCGAGTTCTCCACTACGATAGCCGGAACGCCCTCCGGCGCCTCCTCGCAGACGACTGCCGCCGCGCCCTGCTCCATCGCCTTGGCGATGTACTTGTGGCCGTCGGTCGCGTAGCCGCGGATGGCAACGAACAGGTCACCGGGCTGTACCGCGCGCGAGTCGTAGCGCACTTCGTTAATGTCCACATCCTGTGCTGCGGTGCTGCTCTTGACCGCAACGCCGCTTAAAAGCTCCTGTAATTTCATAATTTCCTCCTATCGGTCGTTGACCGTCGTCGTATCGGAAAATTCTACTGTGATGACAGCGCCGAGGTTGACCTTTGCACCGGCCTCCGGGCTCTGCTTGTTGGCTGTGGTGTCGCCCGTTATCTGCGAGGAGGCCACGCCCTTCTGCTTGAGGTACAGGCCGTACTCCTCAAGAGTGTCGCGGCACTCGTCCGGCGTCATGCCGGTCAGATCGGGCACTTCGACTGCCTCGGTCGGCTTCTCCTCGCCCATGTAGACGATGACCTTGCCGCTGGCTGCGATACGCAGTCCGGCGCTCGGCACCTGATCGGTAACGGTGTCGCCCTCGCCCTTGATGATGCAGTCGAAGCCTGCATCTGCCAGCGCGGAGATGGCCTCGTCGCGGCCCATGCCCGCTACGCTCGGAACGGTGAGCTCGCGGCGGTCGCTCTCGTTATCGTCATATACCGGGGTGATGCCGATGTACGGCAGTACGTCCTCCATGATGCGGCCTACGACCGGAGCGGCGATGGTGCCGCCGGTATGGGTCGCGGATTCCGGCAGATCGTTGATGGCGACCAGAACCGCGATCTGCGGATCGTCCATCGGCGCTACACCGATAAAGGATGCCGTGTAGCGGTCCTCCTTATCCGTGCGGTTGCCGTCGCTGTCGTACTCGGGCAGGATCTCGGACGTTGCGGTCTTGCCGCCGATGCGGTAGCCCGAAACATAGGCATTCTTGCCGGTGCCGTTGGCTACGACCTGCTCCATCGCCTCGCGCATATATGCGGAGGTGTCCTCGGAAACGACCTGACGGACGATTTCGGTTTCGTTGGTGGACTTGACCGAGCCGTCGCCGTTCAGGACTTCCTTGACGACATACGGCTTTTTCAGCTTGCCGTCGTCCACGATGGCGCAGACCATGTTGATCATCTGGAGCGGCGTTACCGTGAAGCGCTGGCCGAACGATGCCGTCGCCAGTGCGACCTCGTTCCAATCGCTGACCACATCGGTCTGGTGGAACTGGCCCTTGCCCTCGCCGGGCAGGTCGATGCCGGTCTTTTCGGTCAGGCCGAACGCCTTGTAAAAGTCATAGAAACGCTCCATGCCCACGCTCTGCGCGATCTGCATCATCGCCACGTTGCAGGAGTTCATCAGCGCCTCGGTGAGCGTCTGCATCCCGTGGCCGCTGGTATTCGCACATTTGATGGTCCAGTTCTCCACCTGTAACTGACCGCCGCAGTAGTAGGTATCGTCGGCGTGCGCCGCACCCAGCTCATAGGCGGTGGAAACCGTCATCAGCTTGAATGTGGAGCCCGGCTCGTAGTTGTCAGTAACGACCGGGTTGTACCACGTTTTCATCAGGATGTTCACGCGGGCGCTGCCCAGCTTATCGACCAGCTCATCGTTCTGCTGGATGTTCTCCGGCAGATTGTTCAGGCCGCCCGACTGGTACCATTCATCCGAAATATCCACCTTGATGCCCGCATCGGTGAGGATTTTGTTCACATCCTCCTTGAGCTCGGTGATATACTTGTCGCTCGTCAGCTTGTAGGCATCGTTCGGATCGAAGTCCGGCAGGTTCGCCATCGCCAGCACTTCGCCGGTCTTGACATTCATGACGATGCCGGAAACGCCGTCACGGGCCTCCGGGTTATCTGCCAGCGCGGTTTCGAGGTGCTTTTCCAGATAATTCTGGATGTCGCTGTCCACGGTCAGCACCAGCGAGTTGCCGTCGGTCGCGGGGATATACTGCTGGGTGTCCGGCATGATGTCCTTGTTCTGCGCGTTCTGCACGCGCACGATGCGGCCCGCCGTGCCGGAGAGCTCGTCGTTGTACTCGGATTCCAGACCGTAGGCGCCGTTATTGTCGCTGCCGACATAGCCCAGCACCGCGGACAGGAACGCGCCGTGCTGATAATAGCGCTTGGTGTCCGGCTCGGGATACACGCCGGTGCACTCCGCTGCCTCGAGCTTTTCGTTCAGCTCCTTGGCAACGTCCTTATCGACCTTCTGTGCGATGACCTCGTACTGCGAGTCGGTCTTCTGGATCTTCGCCATCACGGTGTTGTAATCGACATCGAGCGTTTCGGACAGGATGGTCGCCAGTGTCTGCCGCTGGGTTTCCGCCGAAATGCCTTTTTTCTCCTTGACCTCGCTCACGACGGCCTTCGGCGAAATCGTGATGCGCTCAACCTCGGCAGATTCGGCCAGTGTCTGCATATTCGCATCGTAGATCTTGCCGCGGTTGGGCGTGATGAACGTGTCGCGGGTCTGCAAAGACGTTGCCTGCTTGATGTAAAAATCGTAATGGAACACCTGCATATACAGCAGCCGCAGTCCGACCGCACCGAAGCCGATCATCACAAAGATCACGGCCAGCAGCCGGATGCGCGTGCGCATCTGGTGATTGGGTCCCTTAACTGCCATGTATTTGCCTCCATTTTGGCGTGAAAGTCGCTGTAAATGCGTAGGGAGTCAGAAGTTTCCACCTCTCACTCCCCTGTACACATCGTATTCGTGTTGTTACCGGATATATTCCACGATTGCAAGAACATGATCCACCAGCGCCGAAACAGCCGCGCGCAGCGAAACGCCGTTTTCCGCCACCGTTACCAGATCCGGGTTGGTCAGCTCCACATACTCCACCTGCGAGTTGTCCAGCTTCACCATGCCCAGCGTGCCGGTCGCGTACTGCTCGACCTCGTCCATATTCATGCTGTTCATCTGCTTGGTCGTCAGCGCAACGTTCTCGGACTGGAGTTCGCTCAGCAGATCGCTCTGCTCGCTGGCCTCGGCGGTCAGCTGGGTCAGCTGCATCTGGCTGAACAGGATAAACGCCGCGGCGATCGCCGCAATGGCAAAGCACGCATAGACACCCGGCTGCACGCCGGTATTGCGGCGATGGCGCTTGCTGGGCGACGGCGCTACCCGCAGCTGCCGTGCAGGCTCGCGGCGAGCCGGAACATTTTGTTCGATTTTCTTGGCCGCGCTGTTCCTGCCAGATGCCATCTTGCGTTTTCCTTTCTTTTGAGATTTATTCTTGTTCTTAGATTTTTTCACAGACACGGAGCTTCGCGCTGCGGGCACGCGGATTCTCCTCGATCTCCTTTTCGTCCGGCAGGATCGGCTTGCGCGGCGTCAGCTTCACCTTGGGCTTTTTGCCGCAGATGCATACCGGAAAATCCTTCGGGCAGGTACAGCCCTGTGCCGCCTGCTGGAATGCCGCCTTGACGATGCGGTCCTCCAGACTGTGGAACGTGATAACAGCCAGCCGTCCGCCGGGATTGAGGCAGTCGATGGCCTTTTCCATCGCCTCGCGCACCGCGCCCAGCTCATCGTTCACCGCAATGCGGATGGCCTGAAAGCTGCGCTTGGCCGGATGCTGCTTCTCGCGCAGCGCCTTGGACGGCATCGCGCCCTTGATAACGCTGACGAGCTCCAGCGTGGTTTCGATCGGCTTTTTCTCGCGTTCGCGCTCGATAGCCGCCGCGATGAGCGGTGCATAGCGCTCCTCGCCGTATTCAAACAAAATGCGGCGGAGCTCCTCGCGGCTCCAGCCGTTGACGACCTCGTAGGCGGTCAGCCTCTGCTGCCGATCCATACGCATATCGAGCGGCGCATCCTGCATATAGGAAAAACCGCGCTCGGCATGGTCGAGCTGCGGCGAGGACACGCCAAGGTCAAAGAGGATGCCGTCCGCGCCGGACAGCCCCTGCGCTTCGAGCACCTTGTCAATATCGCGGAAGTCGCTCTTTACCGGCGTGACGCGCTGCCACACATCCTTTAAGCGGTCTTTCGCGTTTTCCAGCGCCTCGTCATCTCGGTCGATGCAGATGAGCCGTCCGTCATCACACAAACGCTCCGCAATGCGGAGCGAATGACCGGCGCCGCCGGTGGTGGCATCCACATACACACCGTCCGGCTTGATCTGCAAGGCCTCCAAACAGGGCTGGAGCAGAATGGACACATGATGAAATTCCATTGCTTCCTCCTGCTAAAAATCCATATCTTCTACGTCCGCGGCGATACTCTCCGCGTCGATCTCATCGTTGTACGCCCGCCACTTGTCGCTGCTCCAGATCTCCGCATGGTCGAGCTGACCGATAACAGTGACATCCTTTTGCAGTTCGGCAAAGGCGCGCAGGTTGGCGGGAATGAGGATGCGGCCCTGTGCATCGAGCTGGGCATCGAACGCATTGGCAAAATAATAGCGCTTGACGCGCCGTGCTTTCTCGTTATTGCCCAGTGTGCGGATCTTGTCCTCAAGGCGTTTCCATTCCGCTTCGGGATAGACCGACAGGCAGCCATCCAGACCCTTGGTGACCGTGAAGTGCTCGCCGAGCTCCTCGCGCAGCTTGGCCGGCATTGCCAGACGCCCTTTGGCATCTATGGAATGCTTGTATTCGCCCTTCACCGATCTCCACCGTCCTTTCCGCGTGGTGGAAACCGTGACACTTTACCCCACATCTCACCACCTTATTTTTATTATAGCGGTACGGCAGTTAGATTGCAAGACATTTTTTGCATTATTGCACGAAATATTCGGCCAATATTCTTGCAATTTTTATAGTTTTTGCAATTTTTGCGAACAGTTGTTCGTTTTTCTGTGCATTGCACGTTTTCCTGTTTCTACCTGTCCGGTGGGGACTTATCCCAAGGTCTGTCCACAGCTTATCCACATGAGATGGGGATTTCGGGCGGTTTTGCAGCGCAGATGCTGCGCCGGTGGCGCAAAGTGGAACGCAGCCGAATTTTGATTTGCCGATACGCAGCAACCGCTTTCCGGTGCACACGAGCCCGCTAAGCAATACGCCCTTTCCGGGCGGCAGCCCATTCCTCGGCACTCTTTACATGGTGCACACGAGTTGCGTTAGCGATACGCCGTTGCCGGGCTGGGGATTTCGCCGTCTGCGGACGGCGGGAACGGGCCGCTCGCGCGGCGGGCGCAAAAAGGGAGGGACACCTACGGTTTCCCTCCCTCTTTGAACTCCTACCTTTCCCTCAGCAGCCTCGCGAACGGGCCTTACGGCCCTACTTCGTAAGTAACTCGCATAAAGGAACGAGTATCGGCTTCCGTTTTCCGCACTGTCGCGGCGTTATCGCGGCAGATTGCACAGGTTTTGCGTAAATACTGTCGCAGAGCTCTAACGGCTTGAGCGCAGCTGTGAAAGGAATGGTCGGCGTTAAGCCGAGCCTACGAGCCGGTAGCGGTACTGCCGTTCCTTTTTTCGGTCCCGAGCACAAATAGGAACGGCAAAGCCGTTCCGTGCGCCGACTTAGGAACAAAGGGAAAATGGGAGCTTCCTAAGAGGGTGGAAAACCGTAGGTTGTCTATCCTTTTGGCCCCGCGCGGGAGCGCCGTTCTCCCGCCGCCCGCAGGCGGCGAAACTCCCCAGCCCGGCAACGGCGTATTGCTAACGCGACTCGTGTGCACCAGTGAAAGGCTGCCGAGGAATGGGCTACCGCCCAGATGCGGCGAGTACGCTCCGCGCCTCGTGTGCACCGGAGAACAGCTTCGCAAAGCGAAATGCATCCGCAAACGCAAAAACAGCCGTCCTCCCGGACAGCTGTCTGCATTCCTGTTTACTTTGCGATGCTCTTGAAGCGCTGACGTGCCTTGCGGACTTCCTCGAGGCCGAGTGCAACTGCCTCCTCGGTGCGCTTGAGGGTGTCCTCACAATACTCGTTCGCTACGCGGCGAAGCTCACGCGCCTGAATCTCGGCGTTGCCCTGTACTTCCTTGGCCTTGCGGCGGGCCGCAACGACGATCTCGGTTTCGGATACCATCTGGCGGGCATCCTCCTCCGCCTGACGGCGGATGGCCTCTGCCTCACGCTTGCCGGAAGCCAGCAGCTCACTGCGCTTGGATACGATCTCCTGCGCCTGCTGGAGGTCGTTCGGCAGGCTCTCACGCAGCTCATCGATCATATCGAGCATATGGTCGCGCTCGATGATGCACTTCTCACCTGCCAGCGGGATACCCTTTGCATCCTGCACCATATCATACATACGATTGATCAGTTCGTCTAAACTTGTTGCCATTTCAGTCTTCCTTTCTTGTTCGGCGTACAATGTCCTGCATAATCCCCTCGGGAACAAAACCGGCGACACTGCCGCCGTGTACCGAAATGTCCTTCACGATGGAGGACGATAGGTACATATATTCTGCACTTGTCATCAGAAAAACGGTGTCCAGCTCGGGATTGAGCTTGCGGTTGGCAAGTGCCATTTGAAATTCATACTCGAAGTCTGAAACCGCGCGCAGACCTTTCACGACCGCGCACGCGCCTTTCTGCCGGGCGTATTCCGCCAGCAGGCCGCCGAAGGATTCGATCTCCACATTCGGCAGATCAGCCGTTGTCCTTTTCAGAAATTCGACACGTTCCTCTGCGGAAAACATCGGTTTTTTGTTCTGGTTGTGCATTACCGCAACGATCAGCCGGTCAAACATGAGCGATGCGCGGCGGATAATATCCAGATGGCCCAGCGTGACAGGGTCAAAGCTGCCCGGATAAATCGCAGTTTTCATATCTCTTTCTTCATTCCGTTTCGCCATTCTGCCGCTGCAGAACGGTAATCAATGTCGCACCGTAGCGGCGCTCCCGCACGGCCTCAAAGCCATGCGCGAACCGATCCTCTACTGCACTTTCGCATATTATTATACCATTAACCGAGAGAATGTCAAACCTTTCTATCAATTTCAGCGCATTTTCTAAAATTTCTCCGCCGTAGGGCGGGTCAAGGAAGATCAGATCGTACTTCTGCCGGCCCGCACGGCTGACAAAATCCGCCGCCTCGGTGCGGTGGAGCGCCGACTTGTCTTTCACGCGGGCGCTCTCGACGTTTTTGCTCACGATGCCGAAAGCCGCCTTGTTGTGCTCGACGAAGTCGCAGTGCTGCGCGCCGCGCGAGAGCGCCTCGATGCCGAGCTGACCCGTGCCTGCGAACAGGTCGAGCACCTCGGCGCCGCGCACATGATCCTGAATGAGATTGAACACGTTCTCCTTTACCCGGTCGGTGGTCGGCCGGGTGTTCATGCCGGGCACCGGCTGCAATTTACAGCCGCGTGCGGTGCCGGAAACTACGCGCATTTGTTGCTACCTCCTGCTGATATTTCACTGTTTGAAAAGAGTGAAGAGTTGAGAGTGAAGAGAACGTAAATGGGAGTCTGAAACTCAAACCGTTGCGTTCTCTCCACTCTGCACTCCTCACTCTCCACTCTGCGTATTTTCATCCTGATGAAAATACGCATAAACGTTCTGTGCCGCATTTCTCGGCAGGATCCTTGCAAGCTCCTGCTCGGAGGCGTGCTTGATATTCTCGATACTGCCGAAGTGCTTGAGCAGCTCGGTGCGGCGCTTATCGCCCACGCCGGGGATCTTATCCAGCGTCGAGCCGCGCACCTTTTTGCCGCCCAGCTTGCGGTTATACTCGATGGCGAACCGGTGGACCTCCTCCTGCATCCGGCCGATGAGCGCGAACAGCGCCGGTGTGGCCGAAATGCCGAACTCACGGCCGTCCGGTGCGACAAGGGCGCGGGTACGGTGACGGTCGTCCTTGACCATGCCGAAGCACGGCACGGACAGCCCGAACGAATCGAGCACCTCCTTGCACACATGAACGTGGCCCAGACCGCCGTCTATCATAAACGCATTGGGCAGCGGCGCAAACTTTTCGTCGCCGTCCACATAGCGCTGCACGCGGCGCGTGAGCATCTCGCGCATGGAAGCATAGTCGTCCTGCCCGCTGGCCGCGCACGCGATCTTGAACTTGCGGTAGTCGCTCTTTTTCGGCTGTCCCTCGTAAAAGACGATCATCGAGCCGACCGTATCCTGTCCCGCGAAGTTGGAGATGTCGTACGCCTCCAGCCGGAGCGGCAGCGCCGCCATGCCGGTGACGTTTTGCAGCAGCTCGAGCGATTTATGCCGCCGCTCGGACTGTTTCTCTCTTCGTTCGATCTCCTCGAAGGCGTTTTTCTCCGCGAGGCGGGTCAGCACCCGGCGTTCGCCGCGCTGCGGCACGGCCAGCTCGACCTTGCGCTCCGCGATGGACGAAAGGTACTCGCCCACGGCCTCCTGTTCCTCGATCTCGTGCGAAAGCAGAACGGTTTTCGCCACGGCATTGCGCTGGGCGTAATACTGCTTGATGAACGAGGAGAGCACCTCCGCCGGGTCGCTCTCGGTGACATGGAAGAATGTGTATTCCTTATCCTGCAAGGTGCCGCCGCTGTAATGCAGCACGCAGACACACGCACGGGTCTGTCCCTGCACGAACGCGATGACATCCAGCTCCGCGAACGCCCCCGCGACAACGTGCTGCTTGGTGCCCAGCTTCTGGATAGCCCGCAGACGGTCGCGCAGCACGGCGGCCCGCTCGAACTGGAGCTCTTCGGCGGCTTCGTTCATTTTCTCAGTCAGCTCACGCTCGAGCTTTTTCGCATCGCCCTCGAACAGCGAAACCGCCTGCCCTATCAGCGCGTGATATTCCTCCGGACTGACCTTTCCGGTACACGGCGCACAGCAGCGGCCGAGGTGCTGGTTGAGGCATGGCCGGTCCTTGCCGATGTCGCGCGGAAACGAACGGGCGCAGCTTTTCAGGTGCAGCGCCTCGCCGATCGTGTCGATGGCACGCCGCGCCGCGCCGCGGCCCATGTACGGGCCAAAATAGCGTGCGCCGTCATGCGCGGGCTTGGAAACGATCTTGAAATCCGGATAGGACAGCGTGGTGTCCAGCCGCACATACGGATAGCCCTTGTCGTCCTTGAGCAGGATGTTGTACTTGGGCTTGTACTTCTTTATCATCGAGTTCTCGAGCACGAGGGCTTCAAACTCGCTGTCGGTGACGATAATATCGAAATCATCG
This sequence comes from uncultured Agathobaculum sp., assembly GCA_934504345.1. GTDB lineage: Bacteria > Bacillota > Clostridia > Oscillospirales > Butyricicoccaceae > Agathobaculum. The sequence continues at coordinate 14,153 of CAKSVR010000030.1, forward strand.
ATATGGCTGACGAGTTGGCGCGTCTTGGCGTTCAGCCGTTCGGGCGGCTGGAAGTAGTTGGACACGCGGTTTTTCAGCAGCTTGGCCTTGCCGACGTAAATGACCTTGCCGGTCTTGTCCTTGTGCATATACACGCCGGGCTGCATGGGCAGCTTTCGCACGCGCTCCTTGAGCTGTTCTCTTGTCATGCGGCAAACCTCCCCATCGCCCTGCATCCAAAAATAAAAGCGCCGATCAGAACAACCGGCGCTTTTCCCTCAGGACGCGATAACTTAGTCAGTAAAATTGGATGTGATGAGCTCTACCAGTGCGGAAACAGCCTCTTCCTCATCCGGGCCGTCAGCGATCAGGTTGATCGTGGTGCCCTTGGTGATGCCAAGGGACAGAATGCCGAGCAGGCTCTTGGCATTTACGCGGCGCTCTTCCTTCTCCACCAGGATGGTAGACTTGAACTCATTTGCCTTCTGAATAAAAAAAGTTGCCGGGCGGGCATATAAGCCTACCTGATTGGTAACCTGTACCTCTTTTGAATACATATCTGCATCGCTCCTATTTCTTCAAATCCGTTGTATATAGTCTATCGCTTTTTTGCATTTTCGTCAAGGCTTATTTCCAGCTGCGCCCTTTGCTTTTTAGCTGAATTTTTCAAAAAACGCACTGTTTTATAGGGCATTTTGCCCTATTTGCCGGTTTTTAATTCCTGAACGAGCCTTTTTTAGCGAAATTCAACTATTGTGACGCCCTGTTCACCCTCGCCGTAAACGCCGCTGCGAACGCTCTTCACGCGCTTGTTCTTGCGAAGATGCTGCTGCACAGCATTTCGCAGCACGCCTGTGCCCTTGCCGTGGATGATGGTCGCGGACGGCAGCCCCGCCATGATAGCACGCGAGAGGAAGTTATCCACCTCAAAGAGGGCCTCCTCGGCGCTCATGCCGCGCACATCCACCTCACTCTCGGCGGAGCGCAGATTGAGCTCGCGGCGGGGCGCATCCCGGCGCGGCTGCGGCTTGGGCTTTGGCGCGTTCTTCTTCTCCTCAACGAGGCGCAGCTCGTTCTCCTTGACCGTCATCTTCATCGGGCCGGCCTGCACCTGCACGCTGCCGTCCTTGTCCGCCGGTGCGACTACGGTCGCGAGCACGCCGCCCACGTTGAGCAGGCGCACGCGGTCGCCCTTCTGCACCGGGCGCACCTCGTCCGCCTCGACAACGCGCTTCTGGATGCCGCGCCGCTGCTCGTTCTCGGTCTGGGTGATCACGCCGCGCAGCGCCGCCTTGGCTGCCGCGAGATTCTGGTCGGCGTTCTTCTTCTGGGCTTTCTTTTTGAGCGTTTCCAGCTCGTCGAACACGGTTTCCGCCGTCATGCGGGCGTTCTTCAGGATGTTGTCCGCCTGACCGCGAGCGCTCTCCATCATTTTGTCTACGCGGTCCTCGGCGGCATCGCGTTCGGCACGCATCTTGTCGCGCTCGGACTGCGCCGCAGAGCGCATCCGCTGGGCTTCCTCTTTCATCTGCTCCACGCGGCGGCGTTCGCGCTCGAGCTCAGCCAGAACGTCCTCGAAACGCGCATCCTCGGTGGAAACCTGCTCTTTCGCCCGCTCGATGATGGTCGGCTGGAGGCCGAGCCGCGCCGCGATGGCGAATGCATTCGACTTGCCGGGAATGCCGGTCAGCAGGCGGTAGGTCGGCTGGAGCGACTTGACATCGAACTCACACGAGGCGTTCTCTACGCCGTCGGTGGTCAGCGCGAACGTTTTCAGCTCGGCATAGTGGGTCGTAGCGGCCACGCAGGCGCCCATCTGGCGGGCATAGCCGATGACAGCGACAGCCAGCGCCGCGCCCTCGACCGGGTCGGTGCCCGCGCCGAGCTCATCGAACAGCACGAGGTCGCCCTGACCGCAGCAGTCCATGATGGACACGATGGTCTTCATGTGCGCGGAGAACGTGGACAGACTCTGCTCGATGCTCTGCTCGTCACCGATGTCGGCGTAAACGTGCTCGAACAGACCGATTTCCGACTGCTCGTTCGCCGGGATATGCAGGCCGCTGGCCGCCATGAGCGACAGCAGACCGAGCGTTTTGAGCGAAACCGTCTTGCCGCCGGTGTTCGGGCCGGTGATGACGAGCGTATCGTAGTCATTGCCGATCGCAATGTCGATGGGCACGGCCTTGTCCTTGTCGAGCAGCGGATGGCGGGCACGCAGCAGACGGCACCGGCTGCCGTCCTCGAGCAGCACAGGCGCGCAGGCGTTCATATCGAACGACAGCTTGGCGCGTGCAAAGATAAAATCCAGCGTGGTGAGTGCATCGTAGTCCTGCTCGATGGCGCCCTTGTACATGGACACACGCGCGGACAGCTCCGCGAGGATGCGCTCGATCTCGTTCTCCTCACGGCCTTCGAGCACCTTGATCTGGTTGTTGATCTCCACGACCTGCTGCGGCTCGACGAACACGGTCGCGCCGGTGGACGAGGTATCATGCACCAGACCGGGCACATCGCCGCGGTGCTCCACCTTGACCGGCACAACGAAACGGCCGTTTCGCTGGGTGATGATGTTCTCCTGCAAATACTTGGAGCGCTCGCCCGAGATCATGCGGTTGAGCGTTTCGCGCACCTTGCCGGACACGCGGCGCAGCTCCCGCCGGATGGACAGCAGCTCGGGCGATGCACCGTCCGCGATCTCCTCCTCGGAGATGATGGCGGTGGTGATGGATTCCTCCAGGTCACGGTTGCCGGAGAGCAGCCCGAAAATGGGCGTGAGCGTGGTCTTGTTCTCGTGCTCGGCATCGTACAGCAGCGCACGGCGCGCCGTCTGCAAAAGGCTCGCGACGGCCAGCAGCTCACGCGGATTGAGCGTGCCGCCGCGGTCCGCGCGGGCTAAAATCGCGCCCACCTCACGGATGCCGCCGAACGACGGACTTCCCTGCCGGACCATCAGGTCCTTGGCATCGGTGGTCTGTCGGAGCCACAGCGCCGCCTGCTCGTGGTCGTCCAGCGGGCGCAGAGAGCGGCATTTCTCCTTGGCCGCCTCGGAGGCCGCCTGTCCGGCCAGTTTTTCCAGTATTTCGTAATATTCCAGTGTTTTAAGGGATTTTTCGCCTAATTTGTTCATTATAAACTCCCGTAATAATTAGTAATTAGGAATTAGTAGTTAGGAATTATTTGGTGCTGAGATTGATGTTTCCGCAAAATCATATGCAGGTCAGAAGATGTATTCATCACATCCGCACCAGCACTGCCATGACCGCCATCGACACGATGAGGAACATCATATTGCCGCGCCAGATACGCAGCAGCGCTGCACCGGTTTCGCCGCTTTCCTCGGCGGTGTACTGCCACTGTTTTCTCCGACCGGGGTTCCAAAACCAGATAAAGCCGAACTCGGCGGCAATGCGCTGATAGTCCTCCCCCGGCAGATTGGCCTTGCAGTCGTTCAGAAAGTACCGTCCCAGCAGTAGCATATGCACGATGGAGCACACCGCGCAGAGAAACAGCGCGAGCGTTCCCACGTTCGGCATGAACCACGGCGATAAGACCGCCAGGATGTCCACAACGACCTGATTTCTCGTTACTTTCCACATGGAAACCGTTTTGTGCGTCATAGGATGCTCCTTTCTGCTGTTACTTCATCGGCATCTGCAATGACCGATAAAACCGCAGGCTCTCGAACCCTCGTCCGAGGTGGTACTTGACATACTCCTCCGCCATGGCGCAGAACTGCTCTCCGGCCGGGCCGCCGAGCGCAAAGGCATACACCTTGTTCGGCTCTGCCGACAGCACATGATACAGTGCCCGCAGCGTACTGTCCGCAAGCTGTGCATGACCGCCGACACGCTTCGCGCACTTCTCGTCCGCCGCCGTGCCCGCCCGCACGGAAAAATACACGGGCGGATGCTCGATCGGCTCGCCGCACACGCCGCACACGGACAGGTCGGGCGCGTAGCCGCTCTCGGCCATCACGCGCCACTCGAACGCCGCCTTGACCAGCCTCGGGTCACGTTTGCCGCTCTCGAGCGCGTACAGCGCGTACAGCAGCAGGCGGCACATCGCCGGGTTCTCGAAGTCCGGCACGGTCAGCGCCGTTGTCAGCTCGTTTAAGTAGCACGACAGCGCATATTTTTCAATATCGCCTGCCAGCGCAAAGAACGAGTGGACTAAATCCGCATCGCGCAGCGTGTACCTGCCGCCGCGGTCGGACAGGATGAACTCGGAATAGCAGAGCTGCCGCGCCGCCGGATTCTGCTTTTTGCCGCGCCGCGCATTCTTGCACAAAATCTCCACTCTGCGGCCGTCCTCCGCCAGCGCGGTGAGATAGCGGTCAAAGTCCCCGAAATCCACCTCGCGCAGACCGAGCGCCCGCAGCTTGACTTCCGCCATTTACTGATCCTCGTAGCCGAAGTTTCGCATCTGGTACTGGTTGTTGCGCCAGCCCTCCTTGACCTTGACCCACAGCTCGAGGAACACCTTAGCATCCAGCATCCGCTCGATGTCGGCACGCGCCTGCTTGCCGATTTCTTTCAGCATCGCGCCGTGCTTGCCGATGATGATGCCCTTGTGGCTGGCCTTTTCGCAGTAGATGACCGCGTTGATCTCCACCAGACCGTCCTCGCGCTCGTTCCAGCGCTCAATGCCGACCGCAACGCCGTGCGGCACCTCGCGGTCGAGCAGACGGAGCATCTTCTCGCGGATGATCTCGGCAACGAGCTGGCGCTCGGGCTGGTCGGATACCATGTCCTCCGGGAACAGCTGCGGGCCCTCGATGGCATACTTGTCGATCTCGCTGAGCAGCTCCTCCACACCCTCGCCAGTGCGTGCCGAGATGGGTACAACCGCATCGAACTCATGCACCGCCGCATAGGTCGCGATAACGGCCAGCAGCTCCTCCTTTTTGATGGTGTCGATCTTGTTGATGACGAGGATGGCGGGCATATGGTGCTGCTTGATCTGAGCGATCAGGCTCTCCTCGGCCGGGCCGATATTCGGGATGGGCTCGACCACCAGCACAGCAACGTCCACCTCGGAAACCGTGTCCGTCACCACCTTGCACATATAGTCGCCCAGACGGGAGCGCGGCTTGTGCAGACCCGGCGTGTCCAGCAGAACATACTGCGTTTCGCCGCGGCTGAGTACGCCCGTGATGCGCGTGCGCGTGGTCTGCGGCTTGCTGGATACGATAGCCACCTTCTGGCCCACCAGCTTGTTTGTCAGCGTGGATTTGCCCACGTTCGGCCGTCCCACAACGGATACGACCGCAGTCTTTTTGATTTCACTCATTTTGTGTATCTCCAAATTATTTATCGCAATTTTAATCAATTTCGTAGGGCGGGGTGCCCTCACCCCGCCGTGTAAACCAGAACGCAAACATAACGTCAACGGATACCACGTTACCCGTAATCCGCATATCACCCATCAAACGGGTGCAATCCGGAGGGGAACGGCGGGGTGAGGGCACCCCGCCCTACGGTAATTCGTATAATGGTGCAAAAAAATATAACCTGTTATTGTTTCCGTCCAAAGTGGAACACGAACCAGATGGCGAACGGCATGGTGACGACAACGGCCATGCCGAGCCACAGGCGGTACCACAGGAATTTGAGTGCTGCCGCCAGCACGCCGTTCCCGAGGAAGATGCACGCGCCGACCGCGACACACGCCGCCGCGCACACAAAAACGCCCGCCGCCGCGATGTCTTTCGCGTTGCGGACCATGCCGTCATAGCCGCTGGCCTGCTTGTCGCACAGGCGCTCGATGGCGGTGTTCATCAGCTCTGCGCCCATGGTCAGGCCGAAGCAGATACACAGGATGGCCGCTTCGGTCATGCTCACGCCGCCGAACACGGCGAACAGGATGACATAGAACGCCGCCGTCGTGTGTACGCGGAAGTTGCGCTCCTCACAGATGCACAGCCGCAGTCCGCGAAAGGCGTGCAGGAAGCTCTCGCTCAGTTTTCGGATATTCTTCTTCATGGCTCACTCTCGTGTCAGGCCGAGGAACGAGAGGTTGTCCTCCTCCTTGCCGCGCATCAGGCGGGTGTCCTCGTCATTACGTTCGTGGTCGTAGCCGAGCAGGTGCAGGACGGAATGGGTCGTCAGGTAGCCGCACTCCCGCGCGGGCGAGTGCCCGAACTGCTCGGCCTGCTCGCAGGCGCGCGTGTAGCACAGGATCATATCGCCCAGCATGACACAGCCGGAATCCGGCTCGGCCTCGAGCTCCTCCTGCGGCACGCCGTTGAGGAACTCGTACATCGGGAACGAGAGAACGTCTGTCACGGCATCCTTATTCCGGTATTCGGCGTTCATCTCGCGGATGGCCTCCGCATCGACAACGGTAACGTCTATCTCGGCATCGAAGTCCACCTGTTCGCTCGTCAGCACGCGCTCGGCGCAGGTGCGGATGAGCTCGCGCACGCTGTTTTCGTCCGCTACCTCGGTTTCAAAGCCGATATTGATCTGATGGTTCATCATTTCCCCTCCTTACGGCGGGTCGGAAGGCGTTTGCCGGCCGGTTTCGCGGCAGGCTTGCCCTTGCCCTTTTTGTTTTCGTACTCTGCATACGCCTTGACGATGCGCTGCACCAGCTCATGGCGCACAACGTCCTTTTCGCTGAGGAAGCACTGGGCGATGCCCTCCACACCATCGAGCACGCGCAGCGCCTCGCGCAGACCGGACTGTTTGCCGTCCGGCAGGTCGATCTGGGTAATATCGCCCGTGATGACCGCCTTGGAGCCGAAACCCAGTCGGGTGAGGAACATTTTCATCTGCTCGGGCGTAGTGTTCTGCGCCTCATCGAGGATGATGAAGCTGTCATCCAGGGTACGGCCGCGCATATACGCCAGCGGTGCGACCTCGATGGAGCCGCGCTCCTGATATTTGGTGAAATTGTCCGCGCCGAGCATATCAAACAGGCCGTCGTACAGCGGGCGCAGATACGGATCTACCTTGCTCTGCAGATCGCCGGGCAGAAAGCCCAGCTTCTCGCCCGCCTCGACTGCCGGACGGGTCAGGATGATGCGGGACACCTGCTTGTCCCGAAAGGCCGCGACAGCCGCCGCCACCGCGAGATAGGTCTTGCCCGTACCGGCAGGGCCCACGCCCATAACGATGGTGTTATTGCGGATAGCCTCCATGTATTTCTTCTGGCCGAGCGTTTTCGCCTTTACCGGCTTGCCCTTGGCTGTGATGCACAGCACATCGCGGCTCATCGTGTGGACCTCGCTCTCGCGGCCGTCCTTGGCAAGCCCGATAACGTACTGCACGGTCTGCGTGCCGATGGACTCGCCGCGCCCTGCCATCGCCAGCAGCGCCGTGATGGTGCGCGCCGCGATGGACACGCCCTCGTCCTCACCGGTGATCTTGAGCTCCGTGCCGCGGCTTACAACGGATACGCTCAGCTCGCGCTCGATCTGCTTGATGTTCTCGTCAAATGCACCGAATACTGCCATCAGCAGCTCGGTCTGCTCGATCTGCATTACCTGTTCTATGGTTACACCCTCTTAAATAGTAGTTATATCATTTTCGTAGGGCGGGGTGCCCTCACCCCGCCGTATAACGACCATTGCCATGTTAACAACAATGGATATCATATAAACCGTAAATCATCCCCAATAATCACCCATATCATCCGGTGGTTTATTGGGGAACGGCGGGGTGAGGGCACCCCGCCCTACGGTAACATATTACGATTGATTATTCGGTTTTGTTTACCGATTTTCGATTATGAATCCAGAAACCCACCGCAAAACACAGCCACACCACTGAAACCGCCAGCGGCAGAAGCATTGTGGCAAATGCGGAAGCCATGAAGTTCGTCACACCGAAAAACGGCACGAGAAACACACTAAACGGCAGCAGCACCGAATTGGCCGGAAGGATATCCGCCGTCATAAGTAACCCATTTGCCGCACCAATCGCAATCAGTGCCGACGCAATCGTCAGCAGGCACATTGCGGTATTGCTTTTCCGCCATGCGTACAGCAGCAGTGACACCAGCACGATAAACACCGCGCTGACACACGCCTTGCCCGTGCTCGGCGTGCCGCCGTGCAGCCAGTCCGATGCATTTACCGCAAACGCCGCTGCGGTGCTGAGCCCTGCAAGGATCGTCGTAAGTTTCCGGTTCATACACATCCCTCCGCTTTCGATCATCCGTTACGGTATCTGTTCCTCCGCCTCCGGTGCCGGAATGGCACTGTCGTCCACGGCCTCCATGCCGATCTGCTCCTCCGCGTGAACGCTGAGAGTGAGCACGGCCGCGCCGTTCCGCTCGGCGAGCGTTTCGCTGTGGCTCGTCACCATGCCGTCCATGCCGGCGGCGGTATCGCCCAGCGCCCGCGACAGCATCGCCACGCGCACCTCATCGGCAGTCTGCGTCACCGGCTCCCGCTCGTAGAATGTATACGTTTGTGTGACCAGCATAACGGGCAGCGCAACGCTGTCCGACAGCCAAAGCTGTCTGGTCGTTACTATTTTATCACAAGTACCCCCTGCAATTCCACTGCCAATATAGAAATTTAACCGTTTATTTCCCATCACCAGTGCATATTGATGACGAACCTTTCCCGTATAGCGCTTTCCGTCCGCCGTCAGCGGGCGCACGGTGCGGATATGATACGCCGTGTACGCCTCCACCGTGCCGCGTGCGTGCGCCAGCCGGTACTGACCGCCCTCGCGGGTGGGCTCGACCAGCCCGCTGATGAGCGTATCGCCTGTGGTGACGGCATCGCCGGGCCGCACCTGCGGCTGTCCCTCCAGCGCGCGCACCTGCTTGACCACGCCGTCCCGCGCCGCCACGACCTTGGTGACAGCGGCTTCATCCAGCAGCTCGGGCTGTTCCGCGCCCGCATGAGCGACCACGGTCAGGCTGTTGCCCCGCAGATTGAGCGCAAAGAATGTGATTTCGGGCTGCCGCTGCATGATGCGCCAGCGGATACGCGGCGTATCCAGCGACCGGACGGGCATCCCGATGTGTACGCCCAGCTCATCCAGCTCGCGCATGACGGCGGCGCGGTCGAGCGTGGGCGAGATGTCGGTCTGTATCGCCCAGATGTGCGCGCCCAGCACCCAGCACAGCGCTGCCGCCAGAAAGAACCCGCTCCACAGCACGGTGCGCGGGCGCAGCCGCTCCGCCGCGAACGGAAGTCCCTGCCGCCGCAGGATATGCACGCGGCAGCCCGTTCTTCCCATGTGCCGCCGCAGTGCGCGGAACTCCCGGATGGACAGGGTCGCGTGCAGCTCGTTCCACGCCGTGCGCTCCATCCGCCGCAGCAGGATGCCGTGCGCCGCGCACAGATTGAGGAACCGCGGCAGGCTTGCTCCTGTCACGCGCACGCGCACCTGTCCGCGCGCCAACTGCCACAGCCGCCCGATCATGTGCGTTCCTCCCCTCTCATCCGGTCGTGATGTACTCCACCGAGGCGATCGTGCCGACCACCGCCAGCTCATCCAGCGACAGCGCGGTCAGCTCTAAATCCGCGCCCACGATGCGTACCTCGCAGCCCCGGCACTTGATACGCAGCAGCGTATCCTCGTACTCCTGTATGCCGCAATGATTCTCCACGATCACGCGGCTGCTGCCCAGTATCTCCACCCGAGGCCGGTTCGGGTGGAGGTCCTCGAGCAGTTCGGCGTATAGGCCGTCCTTTGGCATATCCTGTCCCCCTGTTTCTCTTCTCCGTAGGGCGGGGTGCCCTCACCCCGCCGTTGTGACGATGTGCAGATGGTCTATGCGGCGGGCTGAGGGCAGCCCGCCCTACGGCATAGATTATACCAAAGCATATGCCCTCCCGTACTGAAACTTTACCGCTTCTCATATGGTATCCCGAGGTGAGGCTATGAAAGTGCTGGTTACGCTGTCGCTGTTCGCGGCGTTCTTACTCTGTCCGGCGGCGTGCGCGGACGGCGTGCGCGAGGGTCTTTCGCTGGCGGCGATGCAGGCTTTGCCCGCGCTGTTCCCGTTTTTCGTCATCAGCGGACTGCTGGTGCGCTGCGGGACCGGTCGGCTCTCCCCGCTGCTGGCGGCGCCGCTCCGGCGGCTGTACGGTCTGCCGCCCGAAGCCGCTCCCGCGCTGGTGCTCGGGCTTATCGGCGGGTATCCGGTCGGCGCGGCGACTGCGTGCGCCCTGTATGACGAGGGCGTGCTCTCCCGCGCGGCGGCGGAGCGTGTCGGCCGGTTCTGCAACTGCGCCAGCCCGGGCTTCTGCATCGCGCTGGTAGGGCTCGGCGTGTTCGGCTCGGCAAAGACCGGCGCGGCGCTGTACGGCGTGCATATCGTGTCGGCGCTGCTTACCGGGATGTGTTTTGAACGGTATCCATTGTCCGCCGAACCGCACAGCGATGCAAAACCGCAGAGCGGCTCGTTTGCCTCCGTGTTCTGCGCCTCGGTGCAGAGCGCCGCCTCCACGGCGCTGACGGTAACGGCATTTTTGACCGTATTCTCCATCCTTTTGCGGCTGGTGTCGCCGGTCTTTGCGCTCCTGCCGAACGGGAACGCGCTCGACGGCCTCGTAGAGCTCACCAACGGCCTTGACGAGCTCGGCACGCTGCCCGTGCCGCACGCCGTCCGGCTGACCCTCGCCTCGTTCCTGCTGGGCTTCGGCGGACTGGCCGTGCAGTTTCAGGTGCGCGCCCTCGCAGAAGCGCACGAGCTGCCGATCCGCGGACTGTTCACCGCCAAGCTGCTGCACGGCGCATTTGCCGCCGCGCTGACCGCCGTTCTGTTCCGCGCATCGCCCGCCGTGCTGACCGCCGCCGCGCCTGCACTCGCGCCCACGCCGGTGCGGTTCCGATACACGCTCGCCGTGCTGCTCGTTTCCGCATTGTATCCAATTTGGGGCTGGAAAAAGCGCGGGAAATGATATATACTTATAGATGTATTATGTGCGTCTGCCGGTATCGTCCGGACGGACGCTTTTATCACCATTTTTGATTGGAATGGAGTGACTTCACGCATGAGGCTGAAAAAGCTGCTGCGAAAAAATATCGAACCGCGCTGCACCTACTGCGCGCACGGCTCTCCGCTGGCGGACGGCGAACGCATCGCCTGCCGCAAACGCGGTGTGGTGAACGGCACCGACCACTGCCGTTCGTTCCGCTACGACCCCCTGCGGCGCACCCCGCCCAAACCGGCGGTGCTGCGCGGCCACTTCACCGATGCTGATTTTTCTTTAGGAGATACCGATGAAGAATAATATGAAAAGCCGCCTTGCCGCACTCGCCCTCTGCTTTACCCTGCTGCTCTCCGCCGCGCCGATGCCCCGCGCTGCCGCGGTGAATGACGAGGCCGACACCTCGACCTCCCAGTCGAGCACGACCGACAGCACGGACACTGCAAAATCCACCTACACCGGCACAGGCAATCAGACCACCAAGACCGACAGCAACAACGTCAAGGCTGCGGCCGGCGAAGCACCCGCCACCAACGCCACCGCCGCACTGCTCATCAGCCCGGATTCCGGCATGGTGCTGTATGAGAAGAACGCGGATGAAAAGCGCTATCCGGCTTCCACCACCAAGATCATGACGGCGCTGCTCACCCTTGAGAACGTCGAGGACCTGAACGAAACCGTCACCGCCGAGGACATTGATTTTGCCAACGTCACGGCGGACAGCTCGAATGCCGGCATCAAGATCGGCGAAACCGTGCGCGTCATCGACCTGCTTTATGCGCTCATGCTGCCCTCGGCCAATGAGGCCGCGTATATGCTGGCGCGCCATGTCGGCGGCACGAGCGAGAAATTCGTAGACATGATGAACAGCCGCGCCGAGGAGCTCGGCTGCACGGGCACGCACTTCTGCAATCCCTGCGGCCTGCATGAGGATGACCACTACACCACCGCCCGCGACCTGTATCTCATGGCCCGCGAGGTGATGAAGTACGACACGTTCACCAACATCGTCGATACCGTGCAGTATCGTATGCCCAAGACCAATATGCATGAGGAGCGCATCATCCTGACCACGAACCAGCTTATCTTCAGCTCGTACAATGCATGGTCGTATCCGTACAACAAGGGCATCAAGACCGGACACACCTCACAGGCGGGCAACTGCTTTGTCGGCTATGCCGAATACGGCGATGCCAAGCTGTATTCGGTCGTACTGGGCTGCAACAGCTCCTCTGAGCAGTACCCGACCGTTGCCTCCAGCTTTACGGACACGAAAGACCTGTGTGCATGGGGTTTCAGCCATTTCAAGACCAAAACAGTCGCCCGGAAAGGCGATACGCTCGGCCATGTCAAGGTGGAGCTGTCCACCGCGACCGACCAGCTCGTGCTGACCGCGAAGAACGACCTCACGGCGCTGCTGCCCGACGATGTCGATGTGGAAGCGCTCGAGGCGCAGCCCAATCTGCCGGATTCGGTCGATGCGCCCATCAAGGCGGGCGATGTTATCGGCAGCATGACATACAGCTATAACGGCACAAGCTACGGCACGGTCGAGCTCGTCGCTCTGAGCGATGTGGAGCTCAGCCGCGTGCTCTACTATGCGGACAAGCTGAGCAATTTCTTCCAGAGCACCGTGTTCAAGATCGTGCTCGTTGCTGCGGCCATCTTCATCGTGCTGTACATCCTGTTCAACATCACGTTCGGCGGGATCCGCCGCCGTCGCCGCCGCAAGGCCATGCGTAAGCGCTACGAAGACACCGATTATCCGCGCAGACGGCGCAAGTAAAATCCAGCGCGTATTCCCCGGCGGATACGCGCTTTTTCATCAACATTTACTGTAAAGGAGCATCAGTTTCCCATGCAAATCATCGCAGACCTGCATACCCACACCAACGTTACCGACCACGCCTTCAGCACGCTCACCGAGATGGTGCAGGCGGCTGAGGACCGCGGCCTGTCCGCTATCGCCATCACCAACCACGGCCCGACGAATCCGGACGGCCCGCACGAGTGGCACTTCTCCAACCTCGACCTCATCCCGCGCAAGATTGGAAAGGTGACGGTCATTCGCGGCATCGAGTTCGACATCACCGCACCGGCGGGCGGCATCAACGTGATGGCCAACAAGAGCCTCAAGCCCGTCGAGTTTGCGCTTGCCTCGTTCCACGAGTGCCTGTTCCCGCCTGCGGACAGCAGCATCCACACCGCCGCGCTCGAGGCCATCCTGTACAACCCGTATGTCAATGCGTTCGGTCATCTCGGCAACTCCAACTTCCCGTTCGACCACGAGTATATCATCAGCCGATGCAACGACCACGGCAAGATTGTGGAGATCAACAACGCCTCCCTGTCCATCCGCAAGGGCAGCCACGACAACTGCGCGGACATTGCCCGCCTGTGCATGAAATACGAGGTGCCCATCTCGGTAGACAGCGACAGCCATATCTGCTACCGTGTCGGCCATGTGGAGGGCGCGCTCGAGATGCTCGAGGAGATCGGCTTCCCGGAGGAGCTGGTCATCAACAGCAGCGTGGAGCGGCTGGACAATTACTTCAAGGGCCGCGGCCTGCATCTGTTCGACGAATGAGGAGGACGAAGCATGAGGATCGGTATTGATGTGGGCGGCACGACCGTCAAAGCGGCGCTGTGCAGCGATGACGGCACGCTGCTCCGCAAGGACAGCCTGCCCACCCGCACCGGCGATGCAGACGGTGTGCGCGCGGACATGAAAACGCTCGCGCTCGGGCTGTGTCAGGCGCACGGCTGCGCGGCCGCAGAGGTGACGGCCATCGGCATCGGCGTGCCCGGCTCGTTCGACAAGAAAACCTGCACGCTGCGGTTCGGCACCAATCTGGGACTGAACAATGTCAGCTTTGCCGATGCATTCGAGCCGGAATTTACCTGTCCGGTGCATCTGGATAACGATGCCAACTGCGCCGCTTTGGGTGAAGCGACCGCAGGCGCGGCAAAAGGCGTGCGCGATATGCTGATGGTAACGCTCGGCACCGGCGTGGGCGGCGGCATCATCATCGGCGGCCAGCTGTACACCGGCTGCAACGGCATTGCGGGCGAGCTGGGCCATATCGTCATCCGGCAGAACGGCGAGCCGTGCAACTGCGGCCGCAAGGGCTGTCTGGAGGCGTACTGTTCTGCGGCTTCGTTCGTGCGCTTTGCCGAGCGTGCGCTCGACACCGGCCGCAAGAGCGTGCTGGCCGTCCACAAGGGTCAGCTGAACGCCAAAATGATCTGCGATGCAGTGGATGCGGACGATACCCTCGCAAAAGAGCTGTTCGACGAGTATTGCGTGAACCTCGCGAACGGTCTTGCCAGCTTCATCAACCTGTTCCAACCGGAGTACATCGTGCTCGGCGGTGGTCTTGCGGGCTACGGCGAAAAGCTGCTCGAGCCGCTGCGCCGGCTTACCCTGCCGCAGACGTTCCACGGCGAGGACAAGGACACCGAGATCGTGATCGCCTCGCTGGGCAACGATGCGGGGCTCATCGGCGCGGCGATGTTGCAAAGCTGAGCAGCCGTTCTCCGGGGCACGCGAGGCGCGTGAGCGCTACGCCGTAACTGGGCGGCAGCCCTTTCCACGGCAGCCGTTTCGTGGTGCACACGAGTCGCGTAAGCGATACGCCGTTGCCGGGCGGGGATTTCGCCGTCTGCGGACGGCGGGAGAACGGCGCTCCCGCGCGGGGCCTAAGAGGGTAGACAACCTACGGTTT
>CAKSVR010000031.1 GCA_934504345.1 uncultured Agathobaculum sp.
CCATGCGCCTGTACGAAATGTTCATCGGTGACTTTGAAAAGGCTGCACCGTGGAGCCCGAAGTCCATCAAGGGCTGCCGCCGCTTCCTTGAGCGCGTCTGGTCGCTGGCTGAAAAGGTGCAGGACGGCGACACCTACTCTGCACAGCACGAGGTTCTGATGAACCGCACCATCAAAAAGGTGGGCGAGGATGCAGACAACCTCAAGGCCAACACGGCTATCGCGGCGCTGATGACCATGCTCAACGAATTCTACGACAAGGGCGTGAACAAGGCTGAGTACGAGACGTTCCTTGCGCTGCTGAATCCGTTCGCACCGCACATCACCGAGGAGCTGTGGCAGCAGCTCGGCGAGGATGGGCTGCTCTCCGTAGCGCCGTGGCCGACTTATGACGAGGCCAAGACGGTTGAGAGCACGGTCGAGCTGGCCGTACAGGTAAACGGCAAGCTGAAGTGCACCATCAAGCTGGCAGCCGATGCCGACAAGCAGACTGCTATCGACACCGCACTGGCCGAGGAAAAGGTGCAGCACGCCATCGAGGGCAAGCAGATCGTCAAGCAGATCGTTGTTCCGGGCAAGATCGTAAACCTTGTCGTAAAGTAAGAGGAATACACGAATTTTCGCGCATCGCAGAAAAAATCGAAAACTGCGGGAAAAAGTAGTTGACAGCGGCGCGAAAATCCGATATAATATCCTTACGGTTTTGTGTAAAGCGATACACGGCCGTGCTAAGCGATCCCCCAGAGGGGAACGTGCGGAGGGAGGGAAAACTGTGTCGGAGATCCGCATCAAGGAAAATGAGTCTATTGACAGCGCGCTGCGTCGCTTCAAGCGTTCGTGCGCCAAGGCGGGTACGCTTTCCGAGCTCCGCAAGCGTGAGCATTATGAAAGCCCGAGCGTAAAGCGCCGCAAGAAGTCTGAGGCTGCACGCGCAAAGAAGAAGAAGTTCCGCTAAAATAGAATTTCCAAAGAGCAGATGTTTGTACGTCTGCTCTTTTCTTTTTATTTTTGCGTAAAACGGGTGAGTTTCTTTCGCGGAAGCCGCTTTCCGGTGCACACGAGGCGCGGGAGCGCTTCGCCGTGACTGGGCGGCAGCCCGTTTTTCTGCACCCTTTACATGGTGCACACGAGTTGCGGAGCAATACGCCGTTGCCGGGCTGGGGAGTTGCGCCGTCTGCGGACGGCGGGAACGGGCCGCACGCGCGGCGGGCGCACAAGAGGGATGGACACCTACGGTTTCCACCCCTCTTGTGAATCTCCCCGTTTCCCTTTGGGCAACCTCGGAGCGACGGAACGTTCCGTTCCTACTCAGAGGTGGGACCGAAAAAAGGAACGACAGTACCGTTACCACCCAATAGGCTCGGCTTAACGCCGACCATTCCTTTCACGGCTGCGCTCAAGCCGTTAGAGCTCTGCTACACCCAGTTACGCAAAACTCGTGCAATCTGCCGTGATAACGCCGCAGCAGCGCGAAAAACGGAAGCCGATACCGTTCCTTTATGCGAGTTACCTATGAAGTAGGGCCGTCAGGCCCGTTCGCGAGGCTGCCTAAAAGGGCGGAAGATGGAGTCCCAAGAGGATAGAAACCACCGTAGGGGGTGTCTATCCTTTTGGCCCCGCGCGGGAGCGTTTTCCCAAACGGATACACAAATCAAAATTTCCGGCAATTTTGCCGACCTAATCGCATATATTGATATAACGGAGGACAAAACCATGAACATAACTGTATATCTGGGTGCCAATGAAGGCCGTGAGCCTGCGCTCAAGACCGCCGTGCGCGAGCTCGGCACATGGATTGGCGAGCATGGCCACACGCTGATCTACGGCGGCTCCAAGGTCGGCCTGATGGGCGCGGTCGCGGAGAGCACGCTGGCTGCCGGCGGCAAAGTCATCGGCGTGGAGCCGCGCTTTTTCGTCGAGCAGGAATTGCAGCTCGACGGCCTGACCGAGCTTATCGTCACCGAGGACATGACCGACCGCAAGACCAGAATGATCGAGCTGGGCGATGCGTTCATCGCGTTCCCGGGCGGCACGGGCACGCTCGAGGAGATCGCTGAGGTGATGAGCAAGCTGGCGCTGGATCAGCTGGATGCGCCGTGCATTTTCTATAACCTGAACGGCTACTACGATCACATGAAGGCGCTGCTCGAGCACATGATCGACATGGAGCTGTCTGCCGCCGAGCGGCAGAAGAAGATCTATTTCGCGGATACGCTGGAGGAAGTCACGGCACTGCTCAAGTGATTTTAACGCTCGGCCGCAATTTTCAATTTGGCAACGGTATGTTTACGGTTTCTTCAAATTTTCTACATACTTTGGACATGAGATTCCGGTATCCTATAATCACAGCAAGGGAACAACCGGTTGAGAGAGCAAAAGCTCCTCACCACCCTTTTGGAAATAGATTCTTCATAGGAAATCTTTTCTCCGACTGCTTTTGCAGTCAAACTTCTTAAATCTGTTCGGCCCTGTGGGACGGAATACCGCGCAGGCTCCCGGACAGTCCAAAAACAAGAGGTGCGAGTCACCCATTTGATACAACGCGCTTTCGGCAGGAACCGGAGGCGCGCATTTTTGTGTTCCGCGAAAAATCATAACGGAAGCCATCGAAAGCGGAGCCTGTCTGCTTTTTGTCTGCATAGAAATCACGAACAGTTGTTCGGGCAAAAGGTTGACAGAAAACCGAAAATGGTTTATACTGTTTTGGTTACAGAAATCAAGAAAAACTTCGGAAATTGGGAGTTAAAGCATATATGAGCAAAGCAAAGCCGGCTTACGGCAACGAAAGTATCTCCTCGCTGAAGGGCGCGGACCGTGTTCGACTGCGCCCGGGCGTTATCTTCGGCTCGGACGGTCTGGAGGGCTGCGAACACGCGGTGTTCGAAATTTTGTCCAACTCGATCGACGAGGCGCGTGAGGGCTACGGCAGCGAGATCATCACCACCCGCTATGCGGACGGCTCGATAGAAGTGGCTGACCGCGGCCGCGGCATCCCGGTCGAATGGAACGAAAATGAGCAGCGCTACAACTGGGAGCTCGTGTTCTGCGAGCTGTACGCAGGCGGCAAATACAAGAACGACACCGGCGAGAACTACGAGTTCTCACTCGGCCTCAACGGCCTCGGCACCTGCGCGACACAGTATTCCTCGGAGTACATGGATGTCACCATCGTCCGTGACGGCTTCGAGTACGGTCTGCACTTTGAAAAGGGCGAGAACAAGACCGGCACTAAGGAGGGCTTCACCAAGAAGCCGACCAATGCGCGAAAGACCGGCACGACCATCCGCTGGAAGCCCGATCTCGAGGTATTCACGGATATCAACATCCCTGTGGACTACTATCTGGATACGCTCAAGCGGCAGGCCGTCGTCAACAGCCATATCAAGTTCGTGCTGAAAAATCAGGTGGGCGGCAAGTTCGAAACCACCGAATTTCTCTATCAGAACGGCATCGTGGACTATGTGACCGAGCTGGCGGGCGAAAATCCGCTGACCTCGGTGCAGTTCATCGAGGGCGAACGCCGCGGCCGCGACCGCGCCGACAAGGCCGAGTACAAGGCCAAGCTGTCGTGCGCGTTCTGCTTCTCCTCGGCGGTGTCGCGCATCGAGTATTACCACAACTCCTCGTGGCTGGAGCACGGCGGCTCGCCGGACAAGGCGGTGCGCTCGGCGTTCGTTTCCGCTATCGACGGCTACCTGAAATCCAAGAACAAGTACAACAAGAGCGAGAGCAAGGTGACGTATCAGGACGTTTTCGACAGCCTCGTGCTCGTCACCAACTGCTTCTCGACCCAGACCTCCTACGAGAACCAGACCAAAAAGGCCATCACCAACAAGTTCATTCAGGAGGCGATGACCGAGTTCCTCCGCGAGGCGCTGAACATCTACTTTATCGAGAATCCCGCCGAGGCGGACAAGATTGCCGAGCAGATACTCATCAACAAGCGCAGCCGCGAACAGGCGGAAAAGGCGCGTCTGAACATCAAAAAGAAGCTCTCCGGCAACATCGACCTGGCAAACCGCGTGCAGAAGTTCGTGGACTGCCGCACCAAGGATGCCTCCCGCCGTGAGCTGTATATCGTCGAGGGCGATTCCGCGCTCGGCTCGGTAAAACAGGGCCGCGACAGCGAATTTCAGGCCATCATGCCGGTGCGCGGCAAGATCCTCAACTGCCTGAAGGCGGATTACGACAAGATATTCAAGAACGACATCATCACCGATCTGCTGAAGGTGCTCGGCTGCGGTGTCGAGGTGCGCGGCAAGGCCGCCAAGGACCTGTCTGCGTTCGACCTCGAGAGCCTGCGCTGGCACCGCATCATCATCTGCACGGATGCCGATGTGGACGGTTTCCAGATCCGCACGCTCATCCTGACCATGCTGTACCGTCTGGTGCCGACCCTCATCGAGCTGGGCTATGTATACATCGCGGAGTCCCCGCTGTATGAGATCACCTATCGCGACAAGAGCTATTTTGCGTTCGATGAGAGCGAAAAGGCCGCTATCCTCAAAAAACTGGAGGGCAAAAAGCTGCTCATCCAGCGCTCCAAGGGCCTCGGCGAGAATCAGGCCGACATGATGTGGGAAACCACCATGAACCCGGAAACCCGCCGCCTCATCCGCATCACGCCGGACGATGCCGCCGCCACCAGCGAGATGTTCGACCTGCTGCTGGGCGACAATCTGGCCGGCCGCAAGGAATACATCGCGGAGAACGGCGCGGATTACCTCGAGCTGGCGGATATTTCGTAAACAGCGGGAGGAGAGCCTATGAGAGCGCGGCAGTTGGACGGACTGCGGGCCGCAGCGGCGCTTGCAGTCGTCCTGATACACGTTTCGGCCGGGCGCACGAGCGCGGTCGGCATATTGTGCAACCAGCTTGCCCGGTTTGCAGTCCCGCTGTTCATCATGATCTCCGGCTTCGGACACATGAGCTCGGAACTGCGCGGTGCGGGCGCACCGCATTCCGCCGCGCAGACGGCGGCCCGGCGGCTGGCGCGCATCCTGCCGCCGTATCTTGTCTGGTCGGGCATCTATCTGGCGGTCGAGGCCGTGTTCGGCCGGCCGCACCCGCATCCGGTGCGGGATATTCTGACCGGAAACAGCTATGTACACCTGTATTATATGTTTATTTTGGCGCAGCTCGTGGTGCTGAGCGTGCCGCTCTGCCGGGCGGTGATGCGGCACCCGCGCGTAACGCTGCCGGTCTGCGCGGCGGCTACGTTCGGGATGGAGCTCGTGCTCTGGAAGCTCGCCGGAGGACTGTGGCAGTGGCATTTTCCCATTGCGCCCATCTGCCTGTTCGTGAGCTGGCTGCTGTACTACGCGGGCGGCGCATGGCTGGCAAAGAGTGGCCTGAGCGCGCATTTCCGGCTGCGGTATGCGCTGCCGCTGTGGTGCGCTGCGGCGGTGCTCGTGCTGAAAGCCGCGAAGCGCTCGGCTGCGGCGGCGGGCATCGTGCTGCGCCCGGACCTTACCGTTTACACGCTGCTGACATGGGCTGTGCTGTGGGCACTCGCCGGCAGGCGCGAGGAGCTGCCCGCGCCCGTGCGGTTCATCGCGCGGCATTCGTTCGGCCTGTATCTGTCGCACCCGCTGGTCCTGCGCCTGTGGAACGAATGGACGACCCGGCAGGCACACGTTACCTATCTGCGGATGTGGCAGATGTTTGCGCTGGCCTTTATCGGCGGACTGGCGATCTCGGTCGCGCTGTCCGTTCTGCCGTTCGGAAAATGGCTCGGCGGCGCAGAAAATAGAAAGAATATCCTGCAAAGGAGAGCATGATGGCAAAAAAGAAAGACGAACCTAAAGTATATAAAGAGCATCCCTCGGTCGATCAGCGCATCACGGACACGCTGCGCGAGAACTATATGCCTTACGCGATGAGCGTTATCGTGTCCCGCGCCATCCCGGAGATCGACGGCTTCAAGCCGTCCCACCGCAAGCTGCTGTACACCATGTACAAGATGGGCCTGCTGAATGGCAACCGCACCAAGTCCGCGAACATTGTCGGCCAGACGATGAAGCTCAATCCGCACGGCGATGCGGCGATCTACGAAACCATGGTGCGCCTGACGCGCGGCAATGAGGCGCTGCTCACGCCGTTTGTGGACAGCAAGGGCAACTTCGGCAAGGTATACTCGCGCGACATGGCCTACGCCGCGCCGCGTTACACCGAGGCCAAGCTGGATGCGTTCTGTGCCGAGCTGTTCCGCGATATTGACACCGATGCGGTGGATTTTGTGGATAACTACGACGGCGAGATGAAGGAGCCGACCCTGCTCCCGACGACCTACCCGAACATCCTCGTTTCCGCGAATACGGGCATCGCGGTCGGCATGGCCTCGAACTTCTGCGGCTTCAACCTCGCGGAAGTGTGCCGCACGGCCATCGAGCTCATCAAAAACCCGGAGCACGACATCCTCTCCACGCTGCCCGCGCCGGACTTCACCACCGGCGGCGAGCTCATCTACGACGAGGCGGAGATGCGCGCCATCTACCGCACGGGCCGCGGCTCGTTCAAGGTACGCGCTAAGTGGGCGTATGACAAAAAGGAAAATCTCATCGAGGTGACGGAGATCCCGTACACCACCACCATCGAGGCCATCATCGACAAGATCGCCGAGCTGGTAAAGGTGGGTAAGATCCGTGAGATTGCCGATGTGCGCGATGAAACCGACCTGTCCGGTCTGAAGATCGCCATCGACCTCAAGCGCGGCACCGACCCCGAAAAGCTGATGGCCAAGCTGATGAAGATGACGACCTTGCAGGACAGCTTCTCCTGCAACTTCAACGTGCTCATCGCGGGTATGCCGCGCGTGCTCGGTGTGGCCGAGCTGCTCGACGAGTGGACGGCATGGCGCACGGAATGTGTCCGCCGCCGCGTGTTCTTCGACCTGAACAAGAAGAAGGACAAGCTGCATCTGCTGCTCGGTCTGCGAAAGATTTTGCTCGACATCGACAAGGCCATCAAGATCATCCGCGAAACGGAGGAGGATGCGAACGTCATTCCCAACCTGATGGAAGGCTTCGGCATCGATAAGATTCAGGCCGAATTCATCGCGGACATCCGCCTGCGTAACATCAACAAGGAGTACATCCTCAAACGCACGCAGGAAACCGAAGCGCTCGAAAACGAGATAAAGAAGCTCGAGGAAATCGTAAAATCCAAGGCGAAGATCCGCAATATCATCGTCAGGGAGCTCGAGCAGATCATCAAAAAGTACCCGTCCGAGCGCCGCACGCGCATTGTAACGGCGGATAACGTGCAGCAGTTCGACGAGGAGGATCACATCGAGGATTATCCGGTGCTGCTGTTCCTCACCCGTGAGGGCTACTTCAAGAAGATCACGCCGCAGTCGTGGCGTATGTCGCAGGAGCACAAGCTCAAGGAGGGCGATGAGGTCGTTTGGACGGCCGAAACGACCAACAAGAACGAGATTATCTTCTTCACCAATATGCAGCAGGCCTACAAGGCCCGTCTGTACGACTTTGAGGACAGCAAGGCCTCTGTGCTCGGCGATTACCTTGCCTCCAAGCTGGGCATGGACGAGGGTGAAACGCCGGTTTACGCCGTCCTGCCGGGCGATTATAAGGGCAGCATGATCGTGGTGTTCCGGAACGGCAAGGCCGCCCGCTTCTCGATGGAATCGTTCGAAACCAAGACCAACCGCCGCCGTCTGACCGGCGCGTACTCGGATAAAGCGCCTGCTGTGGCGTTCTTCCATCCGGTCGGGGACGAGAGCGAGTTCACCATGTTCTCGACGGCCAACCGTGCGCTCACGTTCCGCGCGGATATGCTGGATGTCAAGGCCAGCCGTTCCACGCAGGGCGTGCAGACCATGGTGCTGCGCGGCAAGCATACCATCACCCGCGCCTGCCGCACCGAGGAGGCCGGGCTCAGCGACAACGCACGGTATCGCTGCCGCAGCATCCCGTCCATCGGCGCACTGCTCACGGACGAAGATCTGCCGGAGAAGCAGCTCAAGCTGCTGTGACGATAAAACGCAGAGGGTTTCCTCTGCGTTTTTCGTTCCGGGGCAGGTCAGACACCGAGCCATTCGGCGGCTTGCCCCGGAGGGCTGGTGCAGGAAAACGGGCTTGCCGCTCACGCACACCTGTCCGCCCGGAAAGAGCAATTATTTTTACGCTTTACACTATAAAAGCGATGTGCTATAATACAGGGTATAAGAGCGAAAAATGAATGCAGGGAGGGATAGACCATGAATCGAAAGCTCAAAGACGAGGATATGGACATACTGTTCCGCGGCATCCTCAAATTGCAGACGATCGAGGATTGCTACGATTTTTTTGAGGATTTATGCACCATCGCGGAGCTGCGGGCTATGGTACAGCGCTTTCAGGTGGCGCGGATGCTGGATGAGGGCCGCATTTACAGCGACATCGTGCAGGAAACCGGCGCGTCTACCGCGACCATCAGCCGCGTGAACAAGTGCCTTGTATACGGCTCGGACGGCTACCGCAAGATGCTCGACCGCCTGAAAGAGGACGACACAGCAGAGGAGAGCCATGAATAGTTATCAGACCCTTTCGGAATACTACGATCGCTTCACCGATGACGTCGGCTATGAGGCGTGGGCGGACTTTTTCGAGCGCCTGTTTGCAAAAGAGGGCGTAAAGCCCGAACTGGTGCTCGATCTGGCGTGCGGCACGGGCAGTCTGACCCGTATCCTCGCCCAGCGCGGCTACGATATGATCGGCGCGGATGCTTCGCCGGAGATGCTCATGCAGGCGCTCCAGAACACGCTGGACTGCGAGCCGCGCCCGCTGCTGCTCAATCAGCGCATGGAGGAGCTCGACCTGTACGGTGCGGTGGATGCCTGTCTGTGCTGTCTGGACAGCGTGAACTACGTTACCGAGCCGGAGGATTTGCAGACCGCATTCGAGCGCGTGTACACGTTCCTCAATCCGGACGGGCTGTTCGTGTTCGACATCAATACGCCTGAGAAATTCGCCCGCATTGACGGCGAAAGCTACGTCCGCGAGGACGACGGCGTGTTCTGCGTATGGCAGGCGGCAGTCGAGGACGGCCTGTGCGCCTACCAGTTCGATATTTTCGAGCAGGACGGCGAAGTATGGCAGCGCGCGCAGGAAACGCACGAGGAGCGCATTTACGAGCCTGCACAGCTCATCGCCATGCTGGAGCAGGCCGGCTTTACGGAGATAAAAACCTATGGCGACCAGTCCTTTGCGCCCGTACAGGGCGGGGAGGACCGCATTTATTTTACAGCACGAAAGAGAGAACAGACACATGAGTGATACATTACTTCGCGCCATCGCCCGTGATGCGGGCATCCAGATCGCTGCGGCAAGCACGACCGAGCTGGTCGAGCGCGCGCACGAGATCCACAACACCACGCCGCTCGCTACGGCGGCTTTGGGCCGCACGCTGACCGCGACTGCCATCATGGGCAGCCAGCTCAAGGTCGAGGACGGCTCTGTCACCGTGCAGATCAAGGGCAACGGCCCGCTCGGCGCTATCGTCTGTGTCGGTGATTCGGACGGCTATGTGCGCGGCTATTTGCAGGACCCGGCCGTCGAGCTGCCGCTGCGTGCCGACGGCAAGCTGAATGTGGGCGGCGGTGTCGGCCGCGGCTACCTGATGGTCATTAAGGACATCGGCCTCAAGGACCCGATCACGGGCACGGTCGCGCTCGTCAACGGCGAGATCGCAGAGGATCTGACCCGCTACTTCGCGGAGAGTGAGCAGATCCCGTCTGCGTGCGCGCTGGGCGTGCTGGTGGATACCGACTGCTCGGTCAAGTGCGCGGGCGGCTGGCTCGTGCAGCTCATGCCGGGCGTGAAGGATTCGGATATTGATAAGCTGGAGGCCAATCTCGCCAAGCTGGAGAGCATGACGGCCATGCTGGATAAGGGCATGAGCCTTGAGGACATCATCCGCGCGGTGCTGGACGGCTTTGAGGTGGACTTTTTGCAGACCACCGACATCGGCTACCGCTGCGCGTGCAGCAGAGAAAAAGTCGAGCGTGCGCTCATCAGCATGGGCAAGACCGAACTTTGCAAGATGGCGGAAGAACAGGAAAACAGTGAAGTAACCTGCCAGTTCTGCGATAAAATCTATCATTTCAGCCGCGCAGAGTTGCAGGAATTGCTGGCTCACGCAAGCGAGAAAAAATAAAATAAAAAAACTTCGAAAAAAGTGTTGACATTTGGGCACGGGTTCTGTATAATAAACATCGTCGCTGAGAGATACGAACGAAAACGAAAACAGCGACGACGGCCTGGCCCGGTAGCTCAGTTGGTTAGAGCGCTAGCCTGTCACGCTAGAGGCCGTGGGTTCAAGTCCCATCCGGGTCGCCAGTATGCCTCTGTAGCTCAGTCGGTAGAGCAGGGGACTGAAAATCCCCGTGTCGGTGGTTCGATTCCGCCCGGAGGCACCATTTTTTCAATGAGTGCCGAGGCACTCATTGAAAAAATAATACCTCCAGCCAAGGAATCGAAAGCTGGCTCTTGGAAATATGCCGGTGGCATATTTCAACCAGCGTGGCTTTTTCCGCAGAAAAAGCGATTCCGCCCGGAGAGGTAAATTCGCAGGGATGCAATCCTTGCAACCAAGAAAATCTTCTTCACCAAGTTTTAAGTTTCCACTGAATCGGTGCAGAACGATACCGCAGGAACGCAACCTGCAAACCTAAAAATGCGGCTGTAGCTCATCTGGTAGAGCGCCACCTTGCCAAGGTGGAGGTAGCGAGTTCGAGCCTCGTCAGCCGCTCCACATGGTACCATAGCCAAGCGGTAAGGCGTGGGACTGCAACTCCCTGATCCCCAGTTCGATTCTGGGTGGTACCTCCAATATGGACAACGATGCGTCTGACAAAAGTCAGGCGCATTTGTTGTTTTCGGGCGCTTCCTGCGCTTGTCAAGCGCGGGAGCTTGAAGTATAATAAAAAAGAATAATCGAGCGATCTCCGGCGAACTGCACAGCGCACCGCCGTTTTTTTATCCCCGCGCCTGAACCGACAGAGAAAGAGGGCCTGACATGAATAAATATTTCTCGCAGGAAGAACTGAACATACTGACCGCAGAATGCGCGTATCAGGACGGAAAGACCGGCCTGCTCGGCGGCTGCTGTGAGGAGGGCTTTCCGCTGTACTGCGTGAACGCCGAAATGGCCGCCATGCTCGGCTACGCGAGCACGGACGAGCTGACCGAGGCCATCGGCGGAATGGTGTGGAACATCATCCATCCGGAGGACCGGGAACAGGTGATGCAGGCGCTCGGCGGCCGGTTCTGCGAGGGCATGACCTATGAGAGCACCTGCCGGATGCTGCGAAAAGACGGTTCGTGGTTCTGGACGGTGGATAAGGGCCGGGTCGTTCGGACGGAGGACGGTCGGCTGGCCATCGTCAGCAGCTGCACCGACATGAGCGCGTTCGTACACCGCCAGCACGAGCTGGAAGCCAAGAGCGCACTCAACGACTACCTGTTCAAGAGCCTGCCCGGCGGTTATATCCGCTGTGCGCGGGAGGAAGGCGTACCGTTCCTGTATATCAGCGAACGATTTTTGCAGATGCTCGGCTGGACGGCGGACGACATTCTCACACGGTTCGACAACCGCTTCATGCGGCTGGTGCATCCGGAGGACTGCGCCGTGGTCGAGCGCTATACAGCCCGTCTGGAGCAGGGCGAGATGCAGACACCGCAGGACGAAATTTATCGTCTGCTCGGCCGGGACGGCTGGCACTGGGTATCGGATACCACAGTCAAGGTTACGATGGGGGAGCAGTCGTTCTATCAGTGCATCATTTCGGATGTCAGCCGCTACATCGCGGAGCAGGATCGCCGCCAGCAGCAGCTCGAGCAGTCGCTCAAAGCCTCGGAGGAACGCTACGAAACCATTCGGGCGCTCAGTGCGGTCTATCAGGAGCTCAGCATGATCGACCTGCAGACCGGGCGCCGCACCGTTCTGGCGGGCTGCGGCAAGAACGAGCAGTATCAGAGCATGAACGGCTCGAACGAGGAATTTATGGCGTTCGTGCTCGACCGCATCATCGAACCGGAGCAGCGCGCCGAGGCCGAGGCGTTCATGGACTTCGCAACGGTCGCCGAACGTCTGCGGGATAAGAAATTTATCGCCCGCGAGTTCAAGGGCCGCAACGGCTCGTGGTATCTGGTGACGCTGATCGTCAAAACGCGCGATGCACAGGGCAATGTCACGCGCATTCTGGTGTCCGCCCGCAATGTGGATGAGCAGAAAGCCCGCGAGCTGATCTACCAGCATGAGCTGGAGCAGGCCGTCATCAAGGCCCGCCGCGCCGGAGATGCCAAGAGTAATTTTCTCTCGCGCATGAGCCACGACATCCGCACACCGCTCAACGGCATCATCGGCCTGCTGAAGATCAACGAAACGCACGCTGACGATCGCGAGCTCCTGCTGGAGAACGAGCAGAAGATGAAAACGGCGGCCGATCATCTGCTGTCGCTCATCAACGATGTGCTGCAAATGAGCAAGCTCGAGGACGGCAGTGTGGTGCTCAAGCGCGAGTTTATCAGTCTGGCGGACCTGATGCACGACATCGTGAACATCATTCTGAACCGCGCAGTCGAGAGCGGCATTGAGTGGGATTACGAAAAGGGCAAATCCACCATTCCTTATCCTTATATATACGGCAGTCCGGTGCATCTGCGCCAGATATTCCTCAATATCTATGGCAACTGCATCAAATACAACCGTCCGGGCGGCAAGATCACCACCATCGTGGAGGCTGTCGGTGAGCGGGACGGCATCTGCACCTACCGATGGACGATAACCGATACCGGCATCGGCATGAGCGCGGACTTCCTCAAGCATATCTTCCATCCGTTCGCGCAGGAGCGGGTGGACGCGCGCAGCGCCTATCAGGGCACTGGTCTGGGCATGGCCATTGTCAAGAGCCTGATCGACCAGATGGGCGGCAGCATCGCCATCAGCAGCGAAGTGGGTGTCGGCTCGACGTTCGTCATCGAGATCCCGTTCGAGATCGCACCGCCTCCCGCCGTGCAGCCTGTGCAGAGCGACATTTCGGCGGACAGCATCCGCGGCCTGCATCTGCTGCTGGCAGAGGACAATGCGCTCAACGCCGAGATTGCACAGGTGCTTTTGGAGGATCAGGGTGCAGAGGTCACGCTCGTCACGGACGGCTGGCAGGCGCTCACCTGCTTCCGGGCGCACGACCCGGGCACGTTCGATGCCATCCTGATGGACATTATGATGCCGGTGATGGACGGCCTGACCGCCACCCGTGCGATCCGCGCACTCGACCGGCCGGATGCAAAGACCGTTCCCATCCTCGCGATGACGGCCAAGGCCTTTGATGAGGATGCACAGAAATGCATCGAGGCGGGCATGAACGCGCACACCGCCAAGCCGCTGGAGATCAAAAAGCTGACAGCAGTCATCGCGCGGTGCTGTCACAGAAAATCGTAACCCGAGAGAGCTGAACCTGTTCAGCTCTCAGGCTGTCGCGAAACCACGGTTTCGCCGACAAGAGGAACGGACCGTAGGCCGTTCCAAAGTCGTCCGAAAGTTCCTATTCAGAAACTTTCTCCCTCCAGAAGTATAAAAACCGAGATACACGCTCCCGGTTTTTATGAATTTGTAAAGCAAATTCTATTTAACGCGCGCTGCCGCGCGATATGATAAAATCGGTTCAATGCCGACTTTTTTGACAAACTGAGAGCTGAACCTGTTCAGCTCTCTTTTTTTGCACATTGGATGCACACTTTTACACAAGAATCAGGAAATGGTTGACAAATTTCGGCAGGGAGGCTATACTCAGCGTAGAGATGCACCACGGCATCTCTGCAATAAAAGGAGGAATTTCATATGAAACTGAGAAAGCGTCTTATCGCGCTGACAATGGCGGCGGCGTGCGCGGCAACGGCATTTGCCGGTGCGGCATTCACCGACCAGAGCAGCATCAAGGTGGACAGCAAGGTAATCGACACCCTGACCGAAAAGAACGTCCTCAAGGGCTACGAGGACGGCTCATTTCAGCCGGATAAGCTTGTCAGCCGCGCGGAAATGGCGAAGATGATCTTTGTGCTGCGTACCAACTCGGACGATGCGGTCTATTATGCAAACTGGATGAACAGCCCGCTCACGGACATCAATGACAGCTGGGCAAAGGGGTATATCAAGTATTGCCAGCATTATGGCATCGTGTGCGGCCGTTCGGATTCGAAATATTATCCGAATGCGCCGGTAACGACGGTCGAGGCAGCAAAAATGCTGCTGCTCCATCTGCGCTACACGGAGTTTCTGTTCACCGGCGAGGACTGGAAAGCAGTCGCTATGGCGAGGTCGGATGAGATTGGCCTGCTGCAAGGCGTTGAAACGGGCATGGATGAACCGCTGACACGCCAGTATGCGGCGCAGATGATCTACAACGCAAGCAATATCGATTGAGCGATAAAAGGGAGGAATTTCATATGAAGCTGAGAAAGCGGCTCATCGCGCTGACAATGGCGGCGGCGTGCGCGGCAACGGCATTTGCCGGTGCGGCCTACACCGACCAGAGCAGCATCAAGATTGACAGCCGTATCGTTGATGCGCTGGTTCAGAAGAAGCTGTTTGTGGGCTATGGGGACGGTTCGTTCAAGCCGGATAAGCCGGTCACTCGTGCGGAAATGGCGAAAATCCTGTACACACTGCGGACGGAAGGCGGCACGGATGCCACTACCTACGCGGAAAAGATGTCCACTTCGTTCACGGATGTCAATAACCACTGGGCGAGCGGCTACATCAAATACTGTCAGGCTTACGGTATCATTTCGGGCAAATCGAGCACGGTTTTTGCACCGGATGCTGCCGTCACCACGGTTGAAGCGGCGAAGATGCTGCTCGTAGTCAGCGGATTTGACCCTAAAGAGAATAACCTGACCGGTCCGCAGTGGAAGGCGAACACGATGCGGTGCGCCGCAGAGGATCAGCTTTTGCTGAACGGCGTGAATGTCGGCATTGATGATCCGCTCCCGCGCCAGTATGCCGCGCAGATGGTTTTCAACACGGCAACGACGTATCTGTCGCACGAGCAGACTGAAATATACGGCTGGTAATGGCAAGAGAAAGTCCCTCGGCCGAGGAACTTTGGGGTTTTGCACGAAATTACATATATTCGGAAAATGTTGACAAGCTATGCGGGATATGGTATATTTCAACTATGGATGCACTACGGCATCCATGCAATAAAAGGAGGAATTTCATATGAAACTGAGAAAGCGTCTTATCGCGCTGACAATGGCGGCGGCGTGCGCGGCAACGGCATTTGCCGGTGCGGCATTCACCGACCAGAGCAGCATCAAGGTGGACAGCAAGGTAATCGACACCCTGACCGAAAAGAACGTCATCAAGGGCTTTGAGGACGGCTCGTTCCAGCCGGACAAGGCGGTAACCCGTGCACAGATGGCCAAGATGATGTTCGTACTGCGTACCGGTTCGGATGATGCATCCTACTACGCAAAGGACATGACCGACACGTTTACGGATACGGTCGGTACATGGTCGAACGGCTATGTGAAGTATTGTCAGGCATACGGTATCGTTTCGGGCAAGTCGAGCACGGTTTTCGCGCCGAATGCTCCGGTGACTACCGCAGAAGCAGCAAAAATGCTGCTGGTGTACGGCGGCCATGATGTAGAAAAGGACGGTCTGACCGGTACACAGTGGAAAGAAAACACCTTGAAGCTGGCAGATGCAGAGGGCCTTCTGACTTCTGTAAATACAAAGCCGGATGATGCGCTCCCGCGCCAGTATGCGGCGCAGATGATCTACAACGCGATCAGCAAGTAAACAGACAACAAAGAAAGTCCCTCATTTGAGGGGCTTTTTTGCTGTCTTAACAATCTTCATAAAATCTAAAGAAATTCCCTGCGGAAAACAACAGAAACCTGTGGTAAGATAGATGTAACGAAAGGGGGAGAGGAAAATGGAAAGACTGACCGTGCTGGTCGTGGACGACGACCGCGAGATCGTGGACAGCATCGCGATATTCTTACAGGCAGACGGATACCTCGTCCGCAAGGCGTACAACGGACTGGAGGCGCTCGACATCGTGATGACCGAGCCGGTGCATCTCATCCTGCTGGACATTATGATGCCCGCGCTGGACGGCATAAAAACTCTGCTGAAGGTGCGCGAGAGCAAAAATCTGCCCATCATCCTGCTGTCCGCCAAGAGCGAGGATGCAGACAAGATACTCGGGCTGACGGCGGGCGCGGACGACTACATCACCAAGCCGTTCAACCCGTCCGAGCTGGTCGCGCGGGTAAAAAGCCAGCTTCGGCGCTATACTCAGCTCGGCGCGATGCCGGTAAAGGAATCGCAGATAGCCATTCGCGGGCTGGTGCTCGACACGGACAGCAAAAGCGTCACGGTGGACGGCGAGGCGGTGCGCCTCACGCCGCTGGAGTACAAGATCCTTGAGCTGCTGTGCCGTCATCCGGGCAAGGTGTTCTCCACGGAGGAGATCTACCGGCAGGTGTGGAATGATGATGTTGTCAGCGACAACGCCATTGCCGTCCATGTGCGGCATATCCGCGAAAAGATAGAGATAAACCCGAAAGAGCCGCGCTACTTAAAGGTAGTATGGGGCGTGGGCTATAAGATAGAGAGGAGCGAGTGAAAATGAACAGCAAGGGGATTCTACGCAGTTCGGTAATGAAGCTCATCGCGTTTGTGTGCATTGTGGGATGCTTTGCAGGTGCGATGTTCATCGGAGAGAACACGATAGCGGGCTTTGCCGCGAACGGTAGCAGTGACGTGGTGTATCAGTTCGAGAGCAGCTTTGACGATTCATACTATATGCGTCAGCAGCTCAGCATAATGTGTGCTCAAATGACGAATGCGTTTGAGAATGGCATGGACACAGCAGAATTCAGCAGACAGCATACGGATTTTGCGGGGGACTATTTCGGCCGTATGGGCGATAAAACGGTCGGCAATGACACGCTGACCGAAGCTGCGGCAAAAAACTCCGCGTTTTACATGATCGGACGGCCGAACGGCGATGTGCAGTCCAACGTGGGAATTTCCTACGGCTATCCGCTGGCGGTTTACGATGAGGAAACGGACAGTTACGGCTACTACACCGAGGAGGATGCGGCAGAGGAAGGCTGGAAGGTCAATAAGTTCAATCCGTACCCGGACAACACGCTGCTCATCGTGCGCTTCACGGATGCACAGGCCGCGCCCATCAAGGCGCAGTGGGAGGCACAGAAAGCCGAAGTCACCGGCGTGGTCAATCGGGTCATCATGCTGATCGTTGCCGCGCTGGCGCTGTTCGTGTATCTGCTGTTCGTCACCGGCCGCAAGCCGGAGGACGAGGGCGTGCACCTCATTACCCTCGACCGCCTGCCGGTCGAGGTGAACGCGCTGTTCTTCTGGGGCGTGCTCGGCACGGCGGTCGGCCTCAACATCGCACTGCTGGATGAGCTGCTGAGCTTCGCGAACGATATGTCAATCCTGCTCATGCCGTCCATCCTGTTCTGCGTGGCGGCGTTCGCGCTGTCGCTCGAGCTGGCTCTCTCGCTGGCGCGTATCATCAAGAACCGCAGCTTCGTGCGGCAGTGCTGGAGCATCCGCTTTGTGCGCTGGTGCTGGAGAACCGCCGTCAAGCTGTGTGAAAGCCTCTGGCACGGTCTGGGCCGCCTGCGCCGCGCGATGGCCGAGGTCGTACTCGGCAGCAGCGCATCTCGCCGGGCAGTTGCGGTTTTCACGCTGTATTCGGTGGCCTTGATGCTGCTGACCCTGTTTTTCGGTCTGATCGGTAGCCCTGTTAACGTATTTCTGGTGGGTGTCATCGGACTGTGCGCGGCAGGCTGGTTCATCGCCAAGCGCCTGAGCGGCTTTGACCGCATTGTGGATGCGCTGCGCCGTCTGCGGGCGGGCGATCTCGGCTTCAAGCTGACCGATATGCCGGAGGGCGTGTTCGCGGAGATGGCCGAGGACATCAACTCGCTCGGTGACGGGATGCAGGCCGCTTTGCAGAACGAGGTGCGCGCCGAGCGCATGAAGAGCGAGCTTATCACCAACGTGAGCCACGACCTGAAAACGCCGCTCACCAGCATCCTGAATTACGCGGATCTGCTCTCGCAGATGGAGCTGACCCCGGAGGAGGCCAACGACTACGCCCGCATCATCCACCAGAAAGGACTGCGGCTCAAAAACCTGACGAGCGACCTGTTCGACATCTCCAAGGTGCAGTCCGGCGCGGAGCAGATCATCAGCGAACGGCTGGATGCGTGTACGCTGGTGCGGCAGGCGCTCGCGGAGCAGGACCAGGCCGTGCAGGAGAGCGGGCTGACCGTCAAGGCGGCTATCCCAGAGCACGAGCTGCCCATCTGGGCGGACGGGCGAAAACTGTCCCGCGTGCTGGAAAATCTCATCGGCAACTGTGTCAAATACGCCATGAAAGGCACGCGCGTGTTCCTTTCGGTCGCGGAGGAGAATGGGCAGGCCGTTATCGAGCTCAAGAACACCGCCAACTACGAGATGGACTTCGATGCCGATGAGATCACCGAACGGTTCGTGCGCGGCGATGCGGCCCGCTCGACCGAGGGCAGCGGCCTCGGCCTTGCCATCGCGAAGAGCTACACCGAGGCGTGCGGCGGCACGTTCACGGTGTCGGTGGACGGCGATCTGTTCAAGGTTCGCATCGCGTTCCCGGTGTACGGCGTGACGGCTCTGTAAATTTATTGTGAGATTGGAAATCCTGTCTTGCAATTTCGGTGCACACTATTATAATAGGTGTTGACAAGAAAACCGCGCGAGCGGGCAAGACAAGAAAGGCGGAATC
Organism: uncultured Agathobaculum sp.; assembly: GCA_934504345.1. Taxonomy (GTDB): domain Bacteria; phylum Bacillota; class Clostridia; order Oscillospirales; family Butyricicoccaceae; genus Agathobaculum. The sequence continues at coordinate 18,811 of CAKSVR010000031.1, forward strand.
CATTATGATTACAACTGCAAGCGAGCATCCGGTAGATAAGGTAGAGAAAATGGCCGGCGGCAAGGGACACGTTATCATCGAGCACCTGCTGGGCGAGAAAGAGCTGGACGGAAAGTGCGGCCTGTACGCCAAGGTAACGATCGAGCCGGACTGCACGCTGGGCTTCCACGAGCACCACGGCGAAACCGAAACTTACTACATCCTGAGCGGCGAGGGCTCGTACAATGACGGCGAGAAGTCCTATCCGGTCAAGGCGGGCGACGTAACGTTCTGCCCGGACGGCACCGGCCACGCGCTGGACAACACCGGCGACACCGACCTCGTGTTCATGGCGCTCATCATCAAGAAGTAAATCACAGCACAATGCAAAGGACCTGCCTCTCCGGCGGGTTCTTTTTGTCTGTTCGCACATTGAATCAGGCTCGATTCTGTGCTATAATAGCCGCTGGACGGCAGAAAACAGAGCTGCCGGAGTGAAACGGAGGAATTTCCATGAAACGAGCGCACGGGCAGATGTCGGAATCGCTGCTGCTGGGCGTGCTGCTGGCCGTTGCCGGCGGATTCTTTGATGCATACACCTATCTGTGCCGCGGCAAGGTATTTGCCAACGCGCAGACCGGCAATATCGTGCTGTTCGGCGCAAAGCTGGCCGAGCGCGACTGGCTGCGGGCGGCGGAATATCTCCTGCCGATACTGGCATTCGCGCTGGGCGTGGTAGCCGCCGAGCTCGTCAAGCGCCGTTACAAGCGCCGTCAGAATCAGGACATCAACATCCACTGGCGGCAGATCGTTGTGCTGGTCGAGATCGTGCTGCTGGTCATTGCGGCTTTTATGCCGCAGAGCCTCAACACTACGGTCAACATTATGATCTCGTTCATCTGCGCCATGCAGGTCGAGTCGTTCCGCAAGGTGCGCGGCAGCGCGTTCGCGACGACGATGTGTACCGGCAATCTGCGCTCCGGCACGGAGCAGCTCATCATCTGGGCACAGACGGGCGACAAGGGTGCGCTCCGCAAGGTGCGGAATTATTACTCGATCATCGCGTTTTTCATCCTCGGCGGCGCTGCCGGCGCGCTGACTACGACAAGATGGGGAGAAAAGTCGCTGCTGCTGACCTGCATCCCGCTGATTTTGGTATTTGCGGTGATGTTTATTGAAGAAGAACACACAATGGAGGAGCAGATCTCCGAGAAAGGACAATGATCCATGTCGATAAAACTGATCGCCGCGGATATGGACGGCACGCTGCTGTCCAGCCGCAAACAGCTTCCCAGAGGCTTTTTCCCGCTGGTGCGAACCCTGAAAAAGATGGGGATCCGCTTTGCGCCTGCCTCCGGCCGGCAGTATTACAACCTGTACGAGCAGTTCGGGGAGCTCGCGGACGAGCTCATGTACATCAGCGAGAACGGCGGCATGGTGTGCGACGGACAGAAGCTGGTGTCGTTCGAGGCGATGCCGCAGGAGCTGGTCTGCCGCGCGGTCGAGCTGGCGAGAGCGCTTCCGGGCGTACACGCTATTGCTTCGCTGCGCAGCGGCGCGGCCTATGAGGACGACGATGCGGTGTTCGCGGAAAATATGGCCATGTATTACGCACGCCGCACAAAAGTGCCGGATCTGCTGAAATTTGTGAAGAATGAGCCGGTATGCAAGGTCGCATTGTTCTGTAAGGATGCCGCGGAAACCGATGTGATGCCGCATTATAAGCGGGAGCTCGGCGGAAAATTGCAGGTGGCGCTCTCCGGCGCGGACTGGGTCGATCTGATGCGGCTCGGCCTCAGCAAGGGCGTTGCCGTGGGCGTGATGTGTGAAAATCTGCACATCACACCGGCGCAGTGCATGGCGTTCGGTGATTACCTGAACGATCTCGAGCTCATCCGCTCGGTGGGTGAGTCCTACGCGATGGCGAACGCGCACGAGCTGCTCAAAAAGGCGGCAAAGCATATCTGTCCGTCCAATGACGAGGACGGGGTGTGCCGGACGATCCGCAGCGTTCTGGCGGTCGAATAATGGAGGATGAGGCCGATTCGCAGCGTGCGCTTTTTCACGGAAAAGAACGGCGCGGCGTTTGACTGCACGGCGGACGATGGAATGTTCATCGTGCGGATGCTGCTGCCGATGTGACAGGGTACAAAACAACAGAAAATACAAGCGGCCGGGCGTTCGGATATATCCGAATGCCCGGCCTTTTCTGCGGGTACAAAAGATGCGAAAAAATGTACCGTTTGATGAAAAATGTACAGTTGTTGCCACATGGTCACTATGCTATACTATGGAACGGAAAAAACGGCAGGGTATTTCTCTGCCCAAAATTAAAGGAGTGAACGCTTATGCAGCAGATGACAAAACGCTGGCTCAGCCTGTTGCTTGCAGCGGTGCTGTGTGTAACGGCGGGCGGCGTACCGGCGCTGGCCGCAGAGCTGGCGGAGGGAAATACCGCCGCGGCAGACAGCCAGACAGGCGGAGAGGAAGCTTCGGAGCCGGAAACCGGCGGCGGAGAAGCCGAGGATGATGGCATCACGACCCTGCCGACACTGGGAGAGGAACGTCCGGTCGGTTCGGACGATGCGCCGACCGAGGGCGGTGACACCGGTGACACCGGCGATAACGGCACCGCTGCCGACCCGGAGAACCCGGAGAATCCGTCTGATAACGGCACCGCTGCCGACCCGGAAAACCCGGAGAATCCGTCTGATAACGGCGGTCAGCCCGCAGACGACGATTCCGACAAAACGCAGGACGGCACAGTCGCGGGCGCTGGTATCAAACCGGCAGTGCTGGCATCGGCGCCGGTATCGACTGCGCTGCCCGAGGATTTTTTCACCTCGGTGGAGTTCGGCAAGGGCTACGATGAGGCGACCGGCGTGCTCACGCCGTTCGGCGAGGGTGAAAAGATCAGCGCGGATACGCCGATCGCGATGGAGTTTCATTATGAAATCCCGGCGGGTGTATCGCTGACCAAGGACTTTACTTACGAGTTCGAGGTGGATGCACCGCTTGCGTTCAAGGTCGATTTCGACATCACGGGTGAGGACGGCAAGACCGTTGCTGCACGCGGCACGACCAGCAAGGGCACGAACGGAAAGACCAGATTTACGCTGACGTTCATTGACGAGGACTACTGTCAGGCGGGCTCCAAGGGGTATTTCTACGTTGGTGCAACGTTTGAGCAGTCCGAGATCGGCATTGGCGGCAAAAAGGATATTGACATCAAGGCCGACGGCAAGGTTATCACGACCATTCATCCGGATTTCGCACAGGCAGAGGCAAAGGCTGAGGTCAAGGTGCAGAAAGAGGGCAGGCTCGATGCAGAAAACCACAAGGTTGACTGGACGGTAACGGTAACACCGAACGTCTGGGCCGAGCCGGAGAGCGAGGAAGCCAACAAGCTGCTCGACCACATCCATTCTCTGGTCGTGACGGATGATCTGAAGAATTGCCATCTGGCCGGTGAAAACGATGCGTTTACGCTGGACGAAGCCTCGCTCAAGGCCGTGACAAAGAACGGCGAGAATGCGGGTACATTCGCGTACACGGACGGCAGACTGACCTTTACGGGCAGCGAGGAGGCGCTCAAAAAGACCTCGTGGCCGATCAAGCTGACCTTTACGACAAAATTCGATCCGGATAACGCAGATTTTCTGCATTCGCCGAACAAGCACGGTGATACGATCACGTTCTGCAACGAGGCGAAAGCAAAGATCATCGCACCGAGCTTTAAGGCAGACGAGAACGGCAGGATCGTCCTTGACGAGAGCGAAGCGGGCGCACTGAAGCCGAATGAGGTAAAGGCCGATGCTTCGGTAAGCATTACCTATGCTTCTCTGGAGAAGAGCGGCAAGCTGACGACCGGCACAACGATTCACTGGTCTATCACCGCGAAGAACTCGCTCAACCAGAAAAATCCGTGCATTGTGGATACACTGCCGAAGCTGATGGAGCTGACAGACGGCTCGCTCAAGTGGAGCGACGGTACGGCGCTGGTAAAGGGTACGGATTATACCTATGACAGCACAACGAATGTTCTGACGATCTTCCTCAGGAAGAACACGACCGAGGAGCAGACCGTCGTGTATGACACGAAGTTCCGCGATGAAAGCACGCTGACTGCGGCGGAGAAAGCGGCGCTGGCTGCGCTGACGGAAGTGAAGAACAACGCAAAGCTGGCGCTCGGCGGCAGCGATGACGGCACCGGCGGCACGATCGCCAAGGATGTTACGACACCGGTCCATATCGGTCAGGCGCTGATGCAGAAAAAAGGCGTAAAGTACAACCGCGTTACGCATACGTTCGACTGGGAAATCGTGATCGAGCCGATCGACGGCAAGGAGCTGCATGATGTTATCCTGACGGACGAGTTCGACCAGATTCACGGCTGGCAGAGGTATCCTGTTGGCCAGTATTATGTGCAGGGCAGCATGAAGATGATGCTGGACGGCACGGAAGAAGTACCGGACGTAACATTCAATCCGGCGGATAAGGATGACAGCCACAAGACCGGCTTTACGCTGAAGATCGCGGACACGCATCACGCAAAGAGGATCGTGCTCACCTATCAGACCAAGCTGGCAGACTGGCAGGAGGGCGGCCAGCAGTTCTGGGGCAGCAACAGCGGCTTCAACATCAAGAACAAGCTGACGATGTCGGCAAACGGCCTGCCCGCCAAGGCGGAGATCGAGGCACAGTACCGCGGCGAGAGCAAAATGCTGACAAAAACGGTCGGCAGCTATAATCCCAAAACCCACGAGATCAGCTGGACGATGACGGTCAACCAGAACAATATGCCGGTGCATAACGGTCAAATCGTGGATACGCTGGACAGCGAGGACTGGGAATTTGTGCAGGACAGCGTACAGTTCTCGGACGAGAGCGCCAAGAAAGCGATCGCGTTCAGCGACACGAAGCCGCAGATCATGACCATCGACCTGAACGATTTCGACAAGCAGATCACGATCACCTACAAGACCAGGCTGACGGACGAGGGCCTCGAAAAGCTGCTGGGCAATGGCACTAAGCTGACAGTAAAAAACTCTGCACGGCTGACCGGCAACGAGATTGCCGGTAATGTGAAGGCAGAAGTCGGCAAAACCATTGGTCAGGACGTACTGCGAAAGACGGTATCGTTCGACGGCGGCAATACTGCGGCCTGGCTTGTCGATGTAAACCGCAATCATGTGGTCATCACCACGCCGGAGGGCACGGACAGCATCGGCATTTCGGATACGCTGCAAAAGGGTCTGGTCTACGTGTCGAACAGCCTGAGAGTTTATCAGGTTGACTTTGACGAGCGGGGAAATGCAAGCAATAAACGTGCGCTGACCGAGGGCACGGACTACAAGGTTGATTACAATGAAACCGACCGCACACTGTCCATCACATGGCTGAATATGTCGAGGATGACGGAAAGCTATCAGGTCGAGTTTCAGACGCAGGTTCTTGTGAGCGGCACCTACAACAACACCGTGCAGTTTTTCGGTGTGGCAAACGGCACCTATGATTCCGAGGCAGGCAGCAAAACATGGCGCCTGTTCAGCGGCGGCAGTGCGAAGCTGCCGAGCGGCTCCGGTATGCTGCGTATCATCAAGATAGACGGCACAACGAAAAAGGCGCTTGATGGCGTGACCTTTGCACTCAAATATGCAGACACCGGCAAGACATTTATCACCGGTACGACGGATAGTGAGGGCAAGCTCGAGTTTGGCCCGCTGCCGGCCGGCAAATGGATTGTGGAAGAGGTCGCAACCAAGGCCGATTACAAAATCCCGACCGTACCTGAGTGGACGGTAGACATCACATCGCAGAATTGCACCGAGCTTACCGTGGAGAACTTCTCCGAGAAGAACGTTGCAGTGCTCACGCCGCAGGTCACCAAGGCGGTTTCCGGTGCAGGCGCACCGACGGCGGACTTTACGTTCACGCTGACGGCTGACACGGCTGGTGCTCCGATGCCTGCGGCCAACACCGCAGCCGTAACGGTGAACAAGGGTACGGACAAGGCGATTGCTTACTTCGGCCAGATGCAGTACACCGGCGAGGGCGATTACGAGTACACCATTCAGGAGCAGCCGGGCAGCGCTGACCACTTCACCTACGACACCAAGCCGTATAAGCTGTACGTTCATGTGGAGCGTGATTCGACCAATCAGCTGACCGCCACGGCCGCCTATGGCGAGAGCAAGGCAGAGAGCCTGACCATCACCAACAAGTACCAGCGCTATGTCAAGTACGCACCGGCAGTCACTAAGCGCGTGAAGCAGACCGGCCCGATCGCGGCTCCGGCAGACGAAGAGTTTGCGTTTACGCTGGAGAATGCAGCCAAGACCTACACGGATAGCGTCAAGGCCAAGGCCGGTGCGGCTGCACAGTTCAAAGAGATCGAGTTCACCGGGCCGGGTACTTACGAGTTCGCCATTACAGAAACCGAGGGCACCACGCCGTACATGAGCTATGACAAGACCGCGCACAAGCTGGTCGTTACCGTAACGGAAAACACGGACGGCACGCTTGCGGCAAGCGCGAAGTACGACGGCACGGACAGCCTGACCGTTACCAACGAGTACCACGAGTTCGTCGCGTACGCGCCCAAAGTCACCAAGAAGATCGACGGCGCGAATGTGCCCACGGACAAGACGTTCACGTTCGAGCTCAAGGCTGACCCGGAAACTGCGGATGCACCGCTGCCGGAAAAGGACAAGCAGGCCGCTTCCGTAAAGGATGAGGGCACAGCGAAGTTCGGCGCCATCGAGTTCAGCAGTGCGGGTACTTACAAGTATATCCTCACCGAGAAGAACGGCGGTGAGCGCGGCTTCACCTACGACACGGCGGAGCACAAGCTGACCGTTACCGTCACCAAGAATGCGGCCGGTCTGCTGGAAGCAGCGGCAAAGTATGACGGCGCGGACAGCCTCACCATCACGAACAAGTACAGGAAGCCGTCCTCGGGCAGCAGCGGAACGGTAACGCCCGATCCCAAGCCGACACCCGACCCGGACAAGCCGACCGACCCCGATCAGCCGAGTAATCCGGATAAGCCGTCCCAGCCGGACAAGCCCACGCCGCCGCATTACCCGATCGACAAGGCGCCCGACCCGAACAAGCCGGATGCACCCGACACGATCATCATTGACGATGGGGAGATCCCGAAGGGCGAGTTCCACATCAAGGAAAACCCGGACGGCACGTTCGAGTATGTGGACGAGGACGATGTACCGCTGAGCGAGTGGCTCGAGGAGATCGAGGACGAGGACGTTCCGACCGGCTCCGCGCAGCCGGAGCAGCCCAGCCGCGGGCCCAGGACAGGTACGCCGCTGTCCATCCCGATGATGCTGCTCATCGCACTGGTCTGCGCGGCCGGTGCGGCGGCATTGACCCTGTTCGAGAAGAAAAAGTTCAGATAATGGAGAAAACGGCTGATGCGGATAACGTGTCAGCCGTTTCGGGTTAAGCCATGAAAAATGTGATTCGGATAATCAAATACGGGCTCCTCCTCGCGGTGCTCGTGATGCTCGGCATGGCCGGATGGCGTGCGTATCAGCTGCACCATGCGGATGCCGTTGTCAGCGAGCTGCGGCAGGAGATACAGGCGCAGCAGCCCGCGCAGACAACGGAAACAGCGGACAGCGGGGAGCAGGCGGCAGCTTTCCCGGACTTTCTCCGGCAGGAGAACGCCGACCTTGCGGCATGGCTGACCGTGCCGGGCACCGAGGTGGATTATCCCGTCATGCTCACGCCGGACGACATGGAATCCTATCTGCACCGCGATTTCCGTGGAAATTATTCCGCGTGCGGCACGCCGTTTTTCGATACGCGCTGCGCGCCGCTCACCTCGGCGGACAGCCTGCTCGTCTACGGCCACAATATGCGCGACGGCACGATGTTCTCCTCGCTCGGGCGGTACACGGATGCGGTGTTCGGGCAGGCGCATGACACGCTCACGCTGCTGCTGCCCGAGGGCACACGAACGTATCGGCTGTTTGCGGTCGTGCGGCTCAGCACGGACAGCGATGCGGACTGGGCGTTGTACGGCTGCGCGGGCGAGCTGTCGCAAGAGGCGTTCGAGCAGTATGTGCAGGCGTTCCGCGAGCGGGCGCTGTACACCACCGGCGTGCAGCCGGAGTACGGTCAGCAGCTGCTCATCCTGTCCACCTGCGCGTATCATACGCACAACGGCCGTCTGCTCGTTATCGGCTGTGAGGTGCAGTGAATAGGGAAAAGGGGACTCGAAAGAGTCCCTTTTTCTGTGCGGATGATGGCAGGTATAGGGTATAGGTATTCCGAAGCACAACACAGGAGGAGCATCCATATATATGACCATTCCTTTCCGCTACGCGGCAAGGCACCAAAGGAAAATGAAACACAGGTGCCTCTAACGCAGCA
>CAKSVR010000032.1 GCA_934504345.1 uncultured Agathobaculum sp.
ACAGATAAAAAGCTCGAAAGCCTTTTTCCTCATTCGCGCCACCTCCTTCCACCCACAGACCGTGGGGAAGAAGAAAGCCTGACCGCTATTGTGCAAAACAGCGTTTCCTTATGTTTCAGTATACCAGAACCCGCGAAAGATGTCAATTTGCGCGGGTTGACAAGGGATAACGATGTGGTATAATAGAAGTACAAAAAGGGAAACGCTGCTTGCACAGCGGTCAGACCTTACTAAGCTCACCAAAAATTGATGACCGTTTGGATACCAGCCAAGCGGTCATCGCGCATTTATCAGGAAAATGTACAGTACAATGACCGCACAGATAAAAAGCTCGAAAGCCTTTTTCCTCATTCGCGCCACCTCCTTCCACCCACAGACCGTGGGGAAGAAGAAAGTCTGACCGCTATCGTGCAAAACAGCGTTTCCTTATGTTTCAGTATACCAGAACCCGCGAAAGATGTCAATTTGCGCGGGTTGACATCGTGCAAAAGTGTGCTATAATACAGATAAAGGGAAACGCCGTCTGCTGGGCGGTCAGCTCCCAAGTTCAGTCAAAAGTTTTCACAGATGACCGTACGGTTGCCGCCGGACGGTCATCGCGCATATACGAAGAAAATGTACAATACAATGATTGCACATACGAAGAGCTGAAGTGCTTTCTTTCGCATCCGCGCCACCCCCTTTCGGCCTCAAACCGAGGTGAGGGAAAAGAGAGAGCTGACCGTTGCTCCATGCAAGCGGGCGTTTCCTTGCATCCGGTATACCACGCAGGCGCGAAGCCTGTCAATTTACGGCGGACCTGCCCGGTCGGCCGCTTTTTTGTGCGAAAATGCTTGCTTTTTCCGTCCGAAATGCCGTATACTTGTATATACCGAATCCCAAAAACGCTAAGGAGCGAAAGCTATGAATATCACCAAGGGCGATGTGCAGGAGCTGCGCCGCCGGTTGAAAAAGACCGAATGCACGTTCGGCCGGCTGTGCGGCTGCTATGTGAACAGCGGCAAGCAGGTCGTTACCAAGTTCACCGACCAGTTCTCTGAGCTGGAGGAGGACGAATACTACAAATACCTCGAGATCGCGAAGAAAACGTTCAGCGGCACGCTGGGCGCGAACCTGCTCGAGCTGGAGTTCGACCGCAGCGACAGCGGCATCGAGCACCAGAAATACCTGCTGACGCTCAAGGGCAGCCGGCTGGCGAACGAGGAGCTGCTCGACCGCCTGTACGAGCAGGTGATCGAGGGCTACGGCTACCCGGGCAACTACCTCATCCTCGTCTATCAGGATGTTTACGATGTGCCCAGCAAGGCCACCTCGGGCGAGGAACAGGACGAATCCACTGAGATCTACGAATACCTTGTGTGCGCGGTGTGCCCGGTCGAGCTGGCCAAGCCTGCGCTCGGCTACAAGGAGGAGGAGAACCGCATCGGCGCGCGTGAGCGCGACTGGGTGGTCGGCCTGCCTGACCTCGGGTTTGTGTATCCGGCGTTCGTCAACCGCGGCAGCGATGTCAACGCCGTGATGTACTATGTCAAGACCGGTCGGCCGTCGCACCCGGAGTTCATCGAGAACGTGCTGGGCTGCGTGGCGCAGCGCACCGCCGCCGAGGACAAGCTGGCGTTCAAGAACGTTGTTCACGATGCGTTCGGCGAGGACGAGGAGCAGGCGGACGCGGCGTTCTTCCAGATGCAAAAGACCATCAGCGCCATGGTGGCCGAGCGCGAGGAGGACGAGAGCCTGCCGCCGGTCGAGCTGACCGCCGAGGCGTTCTCCGACCTGGCCGCCGAGGCCGAGGTGCCGGAAAACGTGCGCGAGCAGCTGGGCAAGTCCTACGAGCAGGTGTTCGGCGACCAGCCGCCGCAGGCGCATAACGTGCTGGATACCCGTCTGGTCGAGGAGGGCACAGCGCGCGCCCACACCGCCGCGCTGGAGCAGAAGGTCGCTGTTCTCCAGCAGGAGCTGGCGCAGCAGGCCGTCCGCGCCGCCGAGGAGGACGAGGACGACGTCCCGTGGGAAACGGGCACGGTCATCGATGTGCGGATGCCGGAGGAAATGGCCGCCAAGGTACATACCGAGGTCGTAGAGGGTCGGAAGTGCCTTGTTATCCCGCTCACCGGGGAGGAATCTGCGCGTGTCAACGGCGTAGAAGTGGAATAATGGAGAATTGAAAATGGAGGCACACACCGCAGTGGGCGTCCAGCGAGCAACCGCCGAAGGCGGCTCGTAGCGAGTCGGAATGGAGAATTGACGTTGTGATTACGTTGGTTCTCCATTTTTTCATTTATGTGGTGCAAATCATAATGTTTTGATTGTGCGGCATACGTTTCATCATTTGCACAATATATACCGTAGGGTGCGACAAGGTGAATTGCCCGAAGGGCAAGAGAAGGTGCCCTGGGGCACGACCTCGGCGCACCACATCCAACGATTGCCACCATGTTATATGATATGGGCAACCGTGTTCGCCCCTACGGTTATGTGTCTGCATATGAATTTACATACGGTGCGCCGGGGTCGTCGCACCCTACGGGATAAATCATGCATATGAATCGACATACGGTGCGCCGAGGTCGTCGCACCCTACGGGATAAATCATGCATATGAATTTACATACGGTGCGCCGGGGTCGTCGCACCCTACGGGATAAATCATGCGTGTGAATCGACATACGGTGCGCCGGGGTCGTACCCCAGGGCACCTTCTCTTGCCCTTCGGGCAATTCACCTTGTCGCACCCTACGGGATAAATCATGCGTGTGAATCGACATACGGCGGGGTGAGGGCACCCCGCCCTACGGTGATATTTTAATTTATACCAAACAACGGATACCAGCGCCAACCAACAATTCACACTGATAAATCGCAAAAAAAATTCGAAAAATTTTTCCCTGCCGAAAGGTGCCGAAAACCGCGATTCTCACGCTGAGAAAACGCCTATCCGCAGGCAGGAGTTAGCAAACACTAACCCGCGCAAAACCGCTCGAAAATTTATCGCAGAAAAGTGCTTGACAATCGGGTTAGGATATGCTAACTTATATACATGGTTAGCCGAGGCTTACTGATACAGCCCCGTTGACCGGCGCTCTCCTCACGGAACGGGAGTGCGCTGTTAAAAAAGATTAAACAGCTTCCTCTGTATTTTGCGCGTCATCCGAACACTTACAGCAGTGAGAACAAATTTCTGCTGTAAACCCAAATTTTTTGGACTGTGCGGCTGAATGGCTAACCGCAGCCGCACTGTTCGGAAAAGAACGCATAACACCTGTACAGCGGGAAATACTGCAAACGGGAGGTGCATCAGCAATGCAAAACCAACTGGATCGGCTTTTAGCGACCTACTGCTCGCCCACACTGGCGGGCATCAAACCGGCAAGTCTGGTATCGTGCGACCGGACCCTGTATCCCGATCTGCCGCAGCGATTGCAGGCGTACCGCGAGGCCTTCTCAGCCCGCGAGATCCGCTTCGAGATCGTCTGCGCGTGCAGCGCACGTTTCCTTTTGCTGGTATACAATCAGCCGCAGCTGGAGCGCCGCATGGCGGACCCGCAGGTGCAGCACATTCTGCGCCGCTTCGAGTACCCGGTCGGCCAGCCGCTCGACGTTCTTCTGCGAAATCTCAAGCGCCGCATTGCGATGTGCGACAATTTCCCGCACGAGATCGGCCTGTTCCTCGGCTATCCCATCGAGGATGTCGTGGGCTTCATCCGATACGCCGGAAAGGGCTGCAAGCTGAGCGGCCTGTGGAAGGTGTACGGCGATGCCGAAGCCGCATCGCAAATGTTCGACCGCCTATCGCGGGTATGCCATGCAGTGACCAAGCGCGTGGACGAGGGCGAAACCCTTTTCCAGGTGTTTGCGGCATAGCGGCCCGATAGCATATCATCTCTCTAATCCATCAAATCTAAAAAAGACACCAAAAGGAGCAACTGACAATGAGCAAAGCAGCAGTTATTTTCTGGAGCCAGACCGGCAACACCGAGCAGATGGCAAACGCGATCGCAGACGGCATCCGCGAGGGCGGCATGGAGGTTGACGTACTGAACGTAGCAGACACCACCCCGGCTGACGCTGTAAAGTATGCAAAGATCGCACTGGGCTGCCCGGCGATGGGCGCTGAGGTGCTCGAGGAAACCGAGTTCGACCCGTTCTTCACCGAGCTGGAGAGCAAGCTCTCCGGCCTGAAGGTTGCACTGTTCGGCTCTTACGGCTGGGGCGACGGCCAGTGGATGCGTGACTGGGTACAGCGTACCAACGATGCAAACGCAGTCATCTACACCGATGAGGGCCTCATCCTCAACGAAACCCCGGACGACGACGGCCTTGCAAAGTGCAAGGAGTTCGGCAAGGGCTTCGCAGCATTCTAAATTAGATTTTCTCTTGCGGCGTGTGCATACCTGCGCGCAGCGCCGAAACAATTTTTTACGGTCGTAACTGATACGACGGTATCGGTTATGATACAAATATCCTTTCTTGTCCCGGGGGAAACCCCATGACATACTGCCCGGTATGTCAAAACATAACATGAGCCCGCGGTCATCCGGAACAATGGCCGCGGGCTTCCTCCTATCTGCGGAAAAGGCTGGTCGGCAGCGGCGTCCGCTATGATACAACTATCCGTTCTTGTCCCGGGGGAAACCCCATGACATACTGCCCGGTATAGTAGGGTAACGCCGCGCAATGAAAACGGCGGTGCTTTGCGGTTATTTTGCGTCCTGATGTCGTTGTGCTTTTTTGCAATACACTCGTATTGCTGCAAAATCACGCCTAATCAGTACACAAAATCCCTCGCAAATCACTCTTGTTTCATTGTACGGCGTTACCCCGGTAACATGAGCCCGCGGTCATCCGGAACAATGGCCGCGGGCTTCCTCCTGTCCGGCGAAAACCGACAGTTAGCGACAGCATACTGCACAATTAGCCAAGGCAAACTCTGTGCAGATTAGTTAGCTTTAACAAACTTGAATCGGGCTTCTTGACAAGCAAAGGTTAGCGGGTGTAAACTGCAAAGGATAAAAGGGTTAGAGCGTTCTAACCCGGTACAGAGATACAGTTTTGCATGAACATTACAGTAAAGGAGAGGGTTACCATTATGCCGCTTACATTGATGGATACGGGTGTTGAAACCACAGTAAAGTCCATTCGAGGAAAAGACCAGACGAGAAAGTTCCTGCAGAATCTCGGCTTTGTCGAGGGCGCAAAGGTAACGGTTGTGTCCTCTCTGGCAGGCAACGTGATCGTGAATGTGAAGGACGCACGAGTGGCGATCTCCGAGCAGATGGCCTCGCGCATCATGGTCTGAACTTATCTGATTCCAAAAGGGGAGAACACAAAATGAGCAATCTGAGAAACACGCCGGTAGGCTCTACCGTAACCGTCCGCAAGATCGAGGGCGAGGGTGCGACCCGCCGCCGCATCATGGACATGGGCATCACCCGCGGTGCCGAGATCTACGTCCGCAAGGTAGCGCCGCTGGGCGATCCGGTCGAGATCACCGTGCGCGGCTACGAGCTGTCGCTCCGCAAGGCTGACGCCGAGATGATTCAGGTTGATTAAACCTGCCTTTTTCTGACTTTTGACTCCTATATCCCCTTATTCTGAAGAACAAAACGCCGGTGCGAGGTCATCGGCGTGCTGTTCCGACCTTGCGTGGGGGAAAATCCGTCAAAAAGTCACCAAAAACCGTCAAAAAATTTTTTTTACATAGGGATTAGCACCTGCTAATTCCAAGAAAGGGGAAAAATCAATGTCGATTCGTTTGGCACTTGCCGGCAACCCGAACTGCGGCAAGACGACGATGTTCAACGACCTGACCGGCGCGACCCAGTACGTCGGCAACTGGCCGGGCGTTACCGTCGAGAAGAAGGAAGGCAAGTTCAAGGGTGATAAGGAAGTCCTCATCACCGACCTGCCGGGCATCTACTCGCTCTCGCCGTACACGCTGGAGGAGGTCGTTGCCCGCGATTACCTCGTAAACGAGAAGCCCGAGGCCATTATGAACCTTGTCGATGCCTCCAACATCGAGCGCAACCTCTACCTGACGACCCAGCTGCTCGAGATGGGCATTCCGGTCGTTATCGCGCTGAACATGATGGATATTGTCAAGAAGCGCGGCGACAGCATCGATGTCAACAAGCTCTCCAAGGAGCTGGGCGTTCCGGTCGTTGAAACCGCAGCCATCAAGGGCGAGGGCACCAGGGCGCTGGTCGAGAGCGCCAAAAGGGCTGCCAAGGCAGGCAATGCACCCGCAAAGCGTGCGTTCGAGGGCACCATCGAGAACGCCGTCACCGAGATCGAGAAGCTCATCGCGGATGTGACCGACGAGGCACAGCGCCGCTGGTTCGCTGTCAAGCTGTTCGAGCGCGACAGCAAGGTACAGGCGCGCTTCACGCTCGGCAAGGACGTACAGGACAAGATCGAGAAGCTCATTTCCGCCGTTGAGGAGGAGCTCGACGACGATGCCGAGTCCATCATCACCGACGCACGTTATCAGTACATCGGTAAGCTGGTCAAGGACTGCGTAAAGAAGAAAAAGACCGGCCTGTCCACCTCGGATAAGATCGACCATATCGTTACCAACCGCATCCTCGCTCTGCCGATCTTCGCACTGGTAATGTGGCTGGTCTACTACGTTTCCGTATCCACCGCAGGCGGCATCTTCACCGACTGGGCGAATGACGGCGTGTTCGGCGATGGCTGGCACCTGTTCACCATCGGCGCTGCCGACTATGAGGAAGCAACCGCCGAGTACGACGACCAGTGCGCTCGCCGCGATGCATGGCTCGAGGCGGCTGACGAGGCCGGTATCGACACCGCCGCGCTGACCGAGGCGCTCGAGGCCGAGGAGGCTGACGAAACCGCTATTGCTGATGCAGCTGCTGCCATCGAGGCAGACCCGGCTGCCGCATCGGTTGTCGGCACTGCCGAGTTCGAGGACGAGGACTCCGGTGAGGTCACCACCGAGGACGTTGACCTCGCGGCCTTTGAACAGACCATGACCGCTGCGGAGCCGGACCCGGCTGACTTCGGTGTATGGGTTCCGGGTATCCCGGTGCTGCTGGAGAAGCTGTTCGCTTCCATGGGCGTTAACGAGGACGGCTGGGTTTACAGCCTGGTTATGGACGGTATCGTTGCCGGTGTCGGCGCGGTGCTGGGCTTCGTTCCGCAGATGCTCATCCTGTTCTTCTTCCTCGCTATCCTCGAGGACTGCGGCTACATGGCGCGTGTTGCGTTCATCATGGACCGTATCTTCAGAAAATTCGGCCTTTCGGGCAAGTCCTTTATCCCGATGCTGATCGGCTCCGGCTGCGGCGTACCGGCTGTCATGGCTTCCCGTACCATCGAGCAGGAGCGCGACCGCCGCATGACCATCATGACCACCTGCTTCGTACCGTGCGGCGCTAAGCTGCCGATCATCGCGATGTTCGCAGGCGCGTTCTTTGGCGGCTCCGGCACCATCGCATTCTCCGCTTACGTTCTGGGCGTGCTGTCCATCATCATCTCGGGCATCATGCTCAAGAAGTTCAAGATCTTCACCGGCGACCCGGCTCCGTTCGTTATGGAGCTGCCGAGCTATCACGTTCCGACCGCAGGCAACGTATTCCGCTCCATGTGGGAGCGCGGCTCCTCCTTCATCAAGAAGGCAGGCACCGTTATCCTGCTGTCCACCATCGTAATGTGGTTCCTGCTTGGCTACGGCTGGGAGAACGGCGCATTCGGTGCGGTTACGGACATCGATAATTCCGTTATCGCTCGTCTTGGCTCTGTCGTGGCTCCGATCTTCACGCTGCCGGGCTTCGGCAACTGGAAGGCAACCGTTGCTACCATCTCCGGTCTGGTTGCAAAGGAGAACGTCGTCGGCACGTTCGGTCAGCTTTACCACTTCGTCGGCGAGGTTGCCGAGGACGGCTCCGAGATCTGGAGCGAGCTGGCTGCGGACTTCACGCAGGTCGGCGCGTATGCCTTCATGGCGTTCAACCTGCTGTGCGCACCGTGCTTCGCGGCAATGGGCGCCATCAAGCGTGAGATGAACAACGGCAAGTGGACTGCACTGGCCATCGGCTATATGTGCGTTTACGCTTACGTTGTATCCACCATCATCTATCAGATCGGCGGCCTCGTAACCGGCGAGCTGACCTTCGGTGTCGGCACGGTCGTTGCCATCGCGTTCATCGCGCTGATCATCTTCCTGCTGTTCCGCAAGCCGTCCAAGGCTGACTCCACCGAGGGCCTGCGCCGCATGAGCGTTGACGCCAACTGATTTCTTTCGAATTTGAAAAGAGGCTTTCCCTATGAGTATCGGTGATATTATCCTTGCGTTGATCGTGCTGGTCGCCGTGTTCTTCGCGGTCCGTTCGGTGTTCGTCAAGAAGTCCGCCGGATGCAGCGGCGACTGCGCCCACTGCGGCGGCAGCTGTCACCACCATGACGCGCCTCCGAAAAAGAAATAAGCACCTCTTGAAAACCGTCCCGCATTTGCGGGGCGGTTTTTTAGTTAGGAGGTAGGAGTGGATGCTGGTGAATGTTTTCCGTAGGGCGCGACGACCCGGCGCGCCGAAACGTAACGATTTGCATTTGTAATGGACGATATACGCCCAACGTAAATGATACCATCCGTAAATTCCACGCAATACGCCACCCCTATGGGATAACGTCTGCCGGTCGGTGGGAAACGGCGCGCCGGGTCGTACCCCAGGGCACCTTCTCTTGCGGCGTTGCCGCAATTCACCTTGTCGCGCCCTACGGGGGTGTTTGCTCTTTCCCTTTGCATAGTTGCGTGCTATAATAAATCTGTATGACAGAAGGGGAGGTCGGTGCGTTTGCTGACGAAAAACCAACTGAAAATCCTCGCCATCGTCTGCATGACGTTTGACCACATCGGGTCCGCGTTTTTCCCGGATGCGGCCGCGCTGCGTATCATCGGGCGGCTGGCGTTCCCCATCTTCTCCTACTGCATCGCGGAGGGCTGCCGCTTCACGCACGACAGGGTGCGCTATCTCGGCGGCGTGCTCGGCTGCGGGCTGCTGTGCGTTATCGCGTTCCTCCCGGTCGGCGGGTTCTACGGCAACGCGCTCCTCACCATGAGTATGTCCATCGTGCTGCTGTACACCGTGCAGGCGTGGGAAAACAGCGGAAAATGCCGTTTCCTCGCGCTGACGGCGGTGCTCGCGGGCGCGTTTTACCTGCTCTGCCGCGTGTTTCCCATCGATTACGGCTTCGCGGGCGTGCTCCTGCCGCTGTACGCGGAAATCGGGCGGCTGCTCGGGCTTCGTTTCTGCCTGCCGGAGAAAACCTGCGAGAGAGCCGGTTTTGCACTCGGTCTGCTGGCGCTTTCCGCCGTGACGGGCGGCGTGCAGCCGTGGTGCCTGCTGGCGCTCGTCCCAATCGGTCTGCTCGGCAGCGAGCGCGGCAAGCGGCGGATGAAGAATTTCTTCTACATTTACTATCCCGCACACCTCGCCGTTATCGGCGCGGTGCAGCTGGCGCTCGAGGCTCTGGCAGGATAGCCGTTCGAACAGTGGAAGTGCAGCCAAAACTGTGGTATACTATATAATAATGCAACCTGTAATGATTTGTGAGGAAAATACACATGAAGATCATGGTGATAGACGGCAACAGCATACTCAACCGCGCGTTTTACGGTATCCGGCAGCTGACCAACCACGAGGGACTGCCCACCAACGCCGTATACGGCTTTCTGGCTACGCTGTTCAAATTACAGGACGAGGAGCGGCCTGACCGCACCATCGTCTGCTTTGACGTAAAGGAAAAGACCTTCCGCCACCTTAAATTCGACACCTACAAGGCCACCCGCAAGGGGATGCCGGATGAGCTGGCCGCCCAGCTGCCGCTGACAAAGCAGGTGCTCGATGCGCTGGGCATCGTCCGGTGCGAAAAGGCGGGCTACGAGGCCGACGACCTGCTCGGCACCATCAGCCGCCGCGCGGACGAGCACGGCGACACCTGCGTGGTCGTCACCGGTGACAGGGACAGCCTCCAGCTGGTCGGCGGCGGCACGACCGTCATGCTCGTGTCCACCCGCATGGGCCAGACCACCTATCAGACCTACGACACGGAGGCATTCCGCGAGAAATACGGCTTCGACCCCATCCATCTCATCGACCTCAAGGCGCTCATGGGCGATTCCTCGGACAACATCCCGGGCGTGCCCGGCATCGGCGAAAAGACCGCCATGCAGCTCCTGCACGACTTCGGCACGCTCGACGGCGTGTACGAGCATATCGAGGACGAGCGCATCAAAAAGGGCGCGCGCACCAAGCTGCAGAACGGCGAACAGTCCGCGCGGGACAGCTTCTGGCTGGCGACCATCGACCGCAATGTGCCGCTCGAGCTGGATGTGGAGCACCTGCCCGCGCAGGACATCGACGAAACCGCGCTCTACGACCTGCTGACGCGGCTGGAGTTCAAGAATTTCATCAAGCGCTTCGACCTCTCCGGCGAGAGCGCCGCCGCGCCGCGCCTGCCCGCGCTCAAAAGCGAACGCATCGAGAACGCGCTCGAGGCGTTCAACCTGCTCGACTCGCTGACCGATGCCGGGCGCGTGTTCGCCATCGTGCCGGAAACGCTGGGCGCAATTTGCCTGCTGGACGGTGACACCGCGCATATCCTGTTCGCGGAGAGCTTCGGTGCGGCATGGGATGACATCCTGCGCCGCCTGTTCGACGGCAGCCTGCCGCTCGTGCTGCACGATGCGAAGGCCACCGTGCGGGCGCTGCTGCACCGCGGCCTCGACCCGCAGGGCATCGTGTTCGATACCGCCATCGCGGCCTATCTGCTCGACCCGACCCAGTCCGGCTACGACCTGCCGCGCCTTGCGCTCGCGTACTGCAATACCGAGCTGCCCGCGCTCGACCTCGACGATCCGGCCTCGGTTTCGCTGCTCGGCGGACAGGAGGACACCGAAAAGGCCGTCACGCAGTACCTCGGCGCGCTGCGCGCTATCTATGCCGAGGCCGCCGACCAGCTCGAACAGCTCGGTATGCGGAAGCTGTACTACGAGATCGAGCTGCCGCTCGTGCGCGTGCTGGCTGAGATGGAGCTGACCGGCTGTGCCGTTGCGCCGGACGAGCTGCGCGCCTTTGGCGACAAGCTGGATGTCCGCATCCGCGACCTGACCGAGCAGATTTACCACGATGCGGACGGCGAGTTCAACATCAACAGCCCGAAGCAGCTCGGCGAGGTGCTGTTCGAAAAGCTCGGCCTGCCCGCACCGAAAAAGACCAAGACGGGGTATTCCACCAACGTGGATGTGCTCGAGCGCCTCACGGAGGAGCATCCCATCGTGCCGCGCATCCTCGAATACCGCAAGCTGACCAAGCTCAAGAGCACCTATGTCGAGGGTCTGCTCAAGGTCATCAGCCCGGAGGACGGGCGCATCCACACCCACTTCCAGCAGACCGTGACGGCCACCGGCCGCCTGTCCTCGACCGACCCGAATTTGCAGAACATCCCGGTCCGCACCGAGCTCGGCCGCGAGCTGCGCCGGATGTTCGTCGCGCCGGACGAAAACCATGTGCTCATCGATGCGGACTATTCGCAGATCGAGCTGCGCGTGCTGGCGCATATCTCGGGTGACGAGCATATGCTCTCGGCGTTCCGCAGCGGGCAGGACGTTCACGCCGCCACCGCCGCCAAGGTGTACCATGTGCCCATCGAGGAGGTCACGCCGCAGATGCGCTCCTCGTGCAAGGCGGTCAACTTCGGCATCGTGTACGGCATTTCGGACTTCTCTCTCGCGCAGGACATCGGCGTGAGCCGCAAGGAGGCGGGCGCGTTCATCAAGACCTACCTCGACACCTACCCGGGCGTCAAGAAATATATGGATTCCATCAAGGAAACCGGCCGGGAGCAGGGCTATGTCACCACTCTGTTCGGCCGCCGCCGCGCACTGCCCGAGCTGAAGAGCAAGAACTTCAACCTCCGCTCGTTCGGTGAGCGCGTGGCGATGAATACCCCGATCCAGGGCACCGCTGCCGACATTATCAAGATTGCAATGGTGCGTGTCCGCGACCGCCTGCGGCGTGAGGGTCTGCAAAGCAGGCTCATTTTGCAGGTACACGATGAGCTCATCCTCGAATCGCCCAAGGAGGAGCAGGAAACCGCCATGCGCCTGCTGACCGAGGAGATGGAGAACGCATTCCCGATGGATGCGCCGCTCGTCGCGGAGGCGAAGGCGGGACGGAGCTGGTATGATACGAAATAATTCAGCGCGTGATATATGCACCGTAGGGCGGGCTGCCCTCAGCCCGCCGCATTTAACGATATGCACCCATTTACAACGGCGGGATGGGGTCATCCCGCCCTACGAAATAGATCTCGAATGGGAGAAGAAATACAATGGAAACGATAATTTTTATATGCACCGGCAATACCTGCCGTTCTCCGATGGCGGAGGGGTTATTCCGCCATTTGGGCGGCGAGGCGGAAACCGGTCTGACGGCGGCCTCTGCCGGATTATACACGGAAAACGGTCTGCCGGCCTCGGCAAACGCCGTCGCGGCGGCGGCTGAGCGCGGCGCGGACATCTCGGCGCACCGTTCGCGGCAGTTAACGCCCGAAATGGTGCGTGAGGCGAACTATCTGGTCTGCATGACCGGCGCGCACTACGACCGCCTGTGCGAGCTGTTCCCGGAGGCGCGGGACAAGGTGTTCACGCTCCTGCCGGAGGACATTTCCGACCCGTTCGGCGGCGATCTGGAAACCTACCGCCGCGCGGCGGCGGAGATCGACCGCGGCGTGCGCGGCATCATCGCGAACCTGCGCCGATGAACATCACGGCGATGCAGGAGCGCCATCTCGCGGCGCTGGCGGAGATAGAACGGGCGTGCTTTCACGCGCCGTGGAGCGAGAAAATGCTGCGCGAGGAGCTCGGCAAGGGCATTTTCCTCGCCGCAGAGCAGGACGGCGTGACGGCGGGCTATGTCGGCTGTCAGACCGTGCTCGACGAGGGCTACATCACGAATGTGGCCGTGTCGCCCGATTTCCGGCGGCAGGGCATCGCGCGGGCGCTCATCGAGGCGCTCCTCGCGAAAGCGCAGGAGAACGGACTGGCGTTCGTCACGCTCGAGGTGCGCGAGAGCAATGCACCGGCGATAGCGCTCTATACCGGCGCGGGCTTTGTCCCGGTCGGAAAACGGAAGAATTTTTACAGCAATCCCACGGAAAACGCGGTTTTAATGACGATTTCATTCACATAAGGAGGACTTTGCCATGCTGGAGCTTCGCTTTGTAAACGCTGAGAACACGGATTTTCACGACCTGACCGCCAAGCTGGACGAGTATTATTTCATGCTCGTCGGCGATGTCGAAAAGCGCTACGCCAAGTACAACCTGCCGCATCTGTTCAACTGCCGCGTGGTGGCGTATGAGGACGGAAAACCGGCGGGCTGCGGCGCGTGGAAGCAGATCGACGACACCACCTTTGAGGTCAAGCGCATCTACATCGCGCCGGAGTTCCGGAGAAAGGGCATCGCGAGCGCCGTCATCGCAGCCTTGGAGCAGGATGCGGCGCAGCACGGCCTGACCCGCGCCATCCTCGAGACCGCGACCATGACGGAGGATTCGGCGGCGCTGTATTTCAAGCTGGGCTATCACGAGATTTCGTACTACGGCAGTCCGGCGGGCGCGGAAAACTGCCGCTGCTTTGAGAAAACATTAGGAGAATAACCATGAGAATACTTGCAATCGAGTCCTCGTGCGATGAAACAGCAGCGGCTGTCATCGAGGACGGACGAAAGATTTTGTCGAGCGTGGTCGATACGCAGATCGCCACGCACGCGCTGTACGGCGGCGTTGTGCCGGAGATCGCCTCGCGGCGGCACATGGAGGCCGTTGTCCGCGTGACCGAGCAGGCGCTCCGGGATGCGGAGCTGGACAAGCACGAGGTCGATGCCGTGGCCGCGACCTGTGCGCCCGGTCTGATCGGCGCGCTGCTCGTCGGCGCGAACTTCGGCAAGTCGCTGGCGTTCGCGATGAACAAGCCGTTCATCCCGGTACACCACATCCGCGGGCACATCGCGGCGACGTATCTGGCGTATCCCGAGCTCAAGCCGCCGTTTTTGACGCTCATTGCCTCGGGCGGCCACAGCGAGATCGTGATGGTGAAGAGCTACACCGAGTTCGAGATCCTCGGCGGCACGCGCGACGATGCGGCGGGCGAGGCGTTCGATAAGGTCGCGCGCGTGCTGGGCGTGGGCTATCCGGGCGGCCCGAAGATCGACAAGCTGGCGCAGGACGGCGATGCGAAGATGTACAGGCTGCCGGATTCGCATATCAAGGATGCGCCGCTGGACTTTTCGTTCTCGGGACTCAAGACGGCGGTCATCAATCTGGCGCACAACGCCGAGCAAAAGGGCGAAACCATCGACCGGAACGGTCTTGCGGCCTCGTTCTGCACGGCGGTGGTGCATACGCTCGTCCCGCGGCTGGAGATGGCCGTCAAGCAGACCCACGCACGGCGCGTTGTCTGCGCGGGCGGCGTTGCGGCCAATTCGTTCCTCCGCGCGGCCTTGCAGGACATGGCAAAGCGCGAGCACGTTCAGCTGTTCATGCCGCCGCTGCACCTGTGCGGCGATAACGCCGCCATGATCGGCAGTCAGGCGTATTATGAGTATCAGGCCGGAGCACGGGGAAAAACGCTGCAAAATGCCTACGCGACGGCGGACATCGGGAAAGACATCTGCGACTGAATAATTAGGAATTGGCGTGATGGTCTGCCTTGGCGGTATATCATCACGCCAATCTGTTATAGGCATCATGCACTATGGGATATGGAAAACGTAAACCGCAACGTCATTCTCCATTTTCCATTCTCCATTCTCAATTAGCACTCTTCGAAAAAAAGCAAATATTTTCACGAAAACGCTTGACTGTAAACCCACTTTATCCCTTATAATGTAACCAATAGAAGGGAAGGTGAGCATATGAATATTGCTGAAGCAGAGCGCAGGACGGGACTGACCCGGGCGAACATCCGGTTTTACGAAAAGGAGGGGCTGCTCACGCCGACACGCGGCGAGAACGGCTACCGCGATTACACCGAGGACGATGTGCAGACACTGCGGAAGATCATGCTGCTGCGGCGGCTGCGCCTGAGCGTGCCCGACATCCGCGCCATCGAGAGCGGCGAGAAAGCGCTGCCCGAGGCGGCGGCAGGCCAGCTCGACGTATTGCAGGGGGACATCCGCGAGAGCGAACAGGCGTATGCGATGTGCCGCGCCATCTGCGAGGACAGAGCGGAGTGGAGCGGGCTGGATGTAGACCGGTACCAGTCCATCGTGCTGCCCGCAGACGACCCGCGCGAGAAAGACCGCATCCCGCCGGCGGGCTGCCCGTGGCGGCGCTTCCTTGCCCGCAATGTGGATGCCGGACTGTATGGGCTGCTGTGGTCGATGCTGTCGCAGTGGGTGCTCCGCATCAATCCGGAGAATTTTATCCAGATCACGGCGAGTCTGGCGTGGTCGGCCGCGTGCGCTTATGTCGGCTGGCTGCTGACGTTCGTGTTCGAGCCGTTCCTGCTGCATTACTGGGGCACAACGCCCGGCAAGTGGATATTCGGGCTGTCCGTCCGCGATGAGGACGGGAACAAGCTGTCCCTCCG
Organism: uncultured Agathobaculum sp.; assembly: GCA_934504345.1. Taxonomy (GTDB): domain Bacteria; phylum Bacillota; class Clostridia; order Oscillospirales; family Butyricicoccaceae; genus Agathobaculum. The sequence goes on from CAKSVR010000032.1 coordinate 15,613, forward strand.
CACCGCATATGCCCGTTTGTGGGGCGTGTTCGTCTACGGCAGCTGCTATGCGCTGCCGTTCTTCGACTGGTACTTCAATTACAAGTGTTACCGCGCGTGCAAAGAAGAGGAGCTGCCGTGGGATCTGGAGAACGGGTGCAGCATCGTTGTCCGCGAGCAGGAGGTGCGCTGGTATCGCGTGGCGCTGTACCTGCTGGTGATCGGGCTGCGAACAGCCGCAGGTTACGGCATTGACCTGTACGCCAAGCAGCCGCCCAATCGCGGTGAAATGACCCTTGCGGAGTATGTGGAGAACTGCAACGACTGCCTGAACTATAATCTGGGCTTGGCGCCGTATGTCCGGCCGGACGGAAGCTGGAATAGCGACGTGGGAATGGGCGGCAGGTATAACTTCTCGCTGGGCGATGATGTATCCGATGTGACGGTCGAAACCGATGCGGACGGCTATGTGCAGTCGGTGACGGTGGTTTCGGATTCGCAGAACGGCTCGTGCGGCTATCAGGAGCGCATGACGGTGTATTACGCCTTTGCGGCTGCGTATGCCAAATGGAGCGGGCTGTATGCCGACCGCATGAGGGATGACATCATTGACGACGGCTGGGAATACGATGCACCGGATACGAAAAACGTCAAGGAGGCGCATCTCGACGGGCTGGATTTCCGGTACGAATATGAATACAGCAATACAGATACCGTAAACGTGTATCTCAATCAGCCGCAGCCGTATCATTCGGTGCTGACCATCAGCAAGGCGGCATAGATTGCAGATTGAAAACGGAGATGCCTCCCAATCGAGGGCATCTCCGTTTTTTGATGCGTATGCCGCGGAAAAAACAAAAAAACCGCCGGAATGGCGGTTGTGCGGCACGATTTTGGGATTCTGAACCTGAAGAAATAACCGCCCCGTGACGGAGCGGCGTTTCCTCAACTACTCACATATGGGGAACGACCGCTCGGTACCAACGAGCCGCCGTTTGCTGCTATTATTATAGCGCGGCATCCCGGTTTTGTCAAGCGACAGAGCCGGGATCGCTGTTTTTACGCATCATATGCGATAAGTCCGAGCTGCATTTTCCAGTCGATGACCCGCACGGCGGCCTCGCGGATGGCCGATTGTGCGATGCTCCCGTCCCGGACGGCGGCGAGCACCGCGTTATACTGGGTGAGGAAGTCGGACGAGGTGAGCATATCGTTGCCGGCCTGTACGGCCAGCACAGCCGCATTTTCGCCGCCGGTGTAATCGCGGATGGCATCCATGATGAGGTCGTCGGTCAGGATTACGCCGTTAAAGCCGAGTTCCTCGCGGAGAACGCGGTGCACCTCGGCAGAGAGCGAAGCCGGATGGTCAGCATCCATGCACGTTACCACATTATGGCTGACGAGCACGGACTGTGCGCCCGCCTCGATGCCCGCCTCGAACGGCAGGAAATCCGACTGCCGGAAACTGTCCATCGAGCGTTCGTCGATGGCGATGCCGGTGTGCGTATCCGCGTTATTGCCGTAGCCGGGGAAGTGCTTGAGCACCATGCCGGTCTTGTCGCGCACCATCTGCTGCACTACCGTGCGGACGTATTCGCTGGTCTGCTCCGCCTCGCGGCCGAAGCTGCGGGCGTAGATGAAATCGTTCGGGTCGGTGGAAACGTCGCACACGGGCGCGAAATTCACATTGATGCCGAGGCTGTCCAGCAGCGCATCCTTTTCCGCGGTGTCGCTGACGATGCGGTCGAGGCCGCCCTCGTCATACAGCGCCTGCGGCGAGCGGAATTTCGCTGCACGGAACGCCGGATTGGAGCTGACACGCACGACCGTGCCGCCCTCCTCGTCCACGCCGATGAGCATGGGCGTTTTTGCGGCATTCTGGTACGAAGCGATGGTGTTTGTGATGGTTTCCGGTGTCTGACCGTCAAAATCGCGCCCAAACAGCAGATAACCGCCGATGTCATATTCCGCAGTCAGCGCGGCGGCATCGGTTTCCGGGCAGCGCACGAAAAACATCTGTGCGGTCTGTTCTTCGAGCGTTAAGCCGTCCGCATACTGTTCAGCGGCGGTGCGGCGCACCTCGGCCTCGGTGGGCGCGGGCTGCTCGGCAGCGGGCGGCGCGGGTGTTTCGGTGTCGGCGGGCGTATCGGCTTTGCCGCTCGTGCCGCAGGCGGTCAGTCCCGCGCAGCAAAGAACCAGCAATGCAAGGATGCGTTTTTTCATGGGATACACCTCGTTCGTTTATGATTATATGAGTATACAAGTGCGGCAGAGAGTTGTCAAGTACAGGGCGTTGTGATAATATAGAGAATAATTAGGAATTAGGAATTATGGTGCAGCGGTTTACGTTTCCCGTAGGGCGGGCTGCCCTCAGCCCGCCGCATTTAATGATATGCACTCATTTACAACGGCGGGCTGAGGGCAGCCCGCCCTACGGAATACGTTTACACTCTATTTCTGCTATTCTTCGACAAGAAAGGGTGCTTTCTGTGAATATAACGATAGTCTATCCGCACAAACGGAAAACCAGGTCCTCCACCTACGGCATTGCACAGAAAATGCTGGGTGAGCTGCTGGACGGCGGCGCGCTGCACGAATTCACGCTGCCGGAGGCGATGCCGCACGTTTGCGCGGGCTGTTACGCCTGCATGGGCGGGCACGAGGACAAATGCGGCGGCTGGCCGTACATGGAGAAGCTGCTCGCGGCGATGGACGATTCCGAGCTCATCATCTTCTGTGCGCCGACCTATGTCTACCACGCGCCCGGGCAGGTCAAGACCCTGCTCGACCACTTTGCGTTCCGCTGGATGGTACACCGGCCCGACCTGTCGCTGATGCACAAGCAGGCGCTCATCATCACAACGGCGGCGGGCGGCGGCATGAAGTCCACCGTGCGCGACATCCGCGACAGCATGGATTACTGGGGTGTGGGCCGCACGCACGTTATTACGCAGGCCGTGTGGGGATACGACTGGAGCACCATGCCCGAAAAATTCCGGCAGGAGATCGACCGGAAGGTCGAGAAAACCGCCTCGGCCATCCGGAAAAACGCCGGCCATGTCACGCCGGGCGTGAAAGTCAAAGGGCTGTTCTATCTGTACCGTCTGCTGCACAAAAAGCGGAAAATGACGCCTGTGGATGACGAATACTGGCACCGGATGGGCTATGTGACGGGGAAACCATGGGAATGTGCCGCTGCGCGCGGCGGGCGCACAAGAGGGTAGACACCTACGGTTTCCACCCTCTTGCGAATCACCCCTTTCCCTTTGTTCCTAAGTCGGCGCACGGAACGCAAGCGTTCCTATTTGTGCTCGGGACCGAAAAAAGGAACGGCAGTACCGTTACCACCCAATAGGCTCGGCTTAACGCCGACCATTCCTCTCTCGGCTACGCTCAAGCCGTTAGAGGTCTGCGACACCCGATTTACGCAAAACCAGTGCAATCTGCCGCGATAACGCCGCGACAGCGCGGAAAACGTGAGCCGATACCCGTTCCTATATGCGAGTTACCTATGAAGTAGGGCCGTAAGGCCCGTTCGCGAGGCAGCCTAAAGGGAAAAGGGGAGCTTCCTAAGAGGGTGGAAAACCGTAGGTTGTCTACCCTCTTAGGCCCCGCGCGGGAGCGCCGTTCCCCTGCTTGTAAGCGAAAACACAATCCAAACGAAAGAAAAAAAGGAGGGCGTGTCAATGCACACCATCGGACGATTTGCGCCCAGCCCGAGCGGGCGGATGCACCTCGGCAACGTGCTGTGCGCGCTGCTGGCGTGGCTGAGTGCGCGGCAGCAGAACGGCGAATTTCTGCTGCGAATCGAGGATCTGGACGAAATGCGGTGTCCGCGCAGCTTTGCAGAGCTCATCATCGACGATCTGCGCTGGCTGGGACTGGACTGGGACGGCGAGATACCGTATCAGTCCGAGCGCACGGCCATTTACGAGAAATATGAAGCGATTTTGCGCGAAAAAGGGCTGCTGTACCCGTGCTTCTGCTCACGGGCGGCGCTGCACGCGGCGAGTGCCCCGCACCTGTCGGACGGGCGCGTGGTCTACGCGGGAACGTGCCGCGACCTGACACCCGAAGAGGTCGCGGAGAAGCGAAAGAAGCGTGCGCCCGCGACCCGTGTCCGCGTGCCCGAGCGCACCATCACGTTCACGGACGGCGTGTACGGCGGCTACACCGAAACGCTCACCGAGGAGTGCGGCGATTTTATCATCCGGCGGTCGGACGGCGTGTTCGCGTACCAGCTGGCCGTGGTGGTGGACGATGGCCTGTCCGGCGTGACGGAGGTCGTGCGCGGACACGATCTGATCGGCAGCACGCCGCGTCAGCTCTGGCTGTACGAGCTGTTCGGCTTCGAGCCGCCTCGGTTCATCCATATCCCGCTGCTGTGCGACCATGACGGCCGCCGTCTGTCCAAGCGCGACGAGGATCTCGACCTCGGGCTGCTCAGAGAGCGGTTCCGCCCGGAGCAGGTCATCGGCGCGCTGGCGTGCGCCGCCGGGCTCACCGAAACGGCAGAGCCGGTTTCCGCGCGTGAGCTCGTCCGGGATTTCTCGTGGGAGAAGATTCCCAAGGGAGAATTGTATCTGCCGGACGTTTTTCGCGGCATCAAAAAGTAAGGAAATCCCTCCTCGGAGGGATTTTTTGTTTGCAAATTTTGATTTGTAGACGTTGTGCTTGTTTCCCCTCCGAATTGCATACGTTATCCCGTAGGGCGCGCCGAGGTCGTACCCCAGGGCATCTTCTCTTGCCCTGACGGGCAATTCACCTTATCGCGCCCTACGGATATGTTTCATTTTCCATTATCCATTTCCAATTCTCTATTTGCACGCTGACAAATCAAAAAATTTTCGAAAAACCCATTGACAAAGCTGTATGCTTGTATTATTATCATAGTACAATAAAACGAAAGGAGAGAGAGCGTATGCAGTGGGAACTGCGGGGGGATCGCCCGATCTACCAGCAGCTTGTGGAAAAGCTGACCGAGCAGATCGTCAGCGGCCTGCTTGCGGCGGGTGAAAAGGTGCCGCCGGTGAGAGAATTGGCCGCGCAGGCGGGTGTAAACCCCAACACAATGCAGCGTGCGCTGGCGGAGATGGAGCGCGAGGGCCTCATGTTCACCAACCGCACCAGCGGACGATATGTAACGGAGGATAGAGCAATGATCGGCAAGGTTAGAGAGCAGATCGCAGGAGAGCGCATCACGGAGTTCCTGTCCGGCATGAGCCAGCTGGGCTTCACCGAGCAGGACATCGTGGCGCTCATCAACAAGCACAGTGGGGAGGAAAAACAGAATGGATAACAACGAACTGGTCGTCTGCCGGGGCCTGACAAAGACCTACGGCAGCAAGACCGCACTGAAAGACTTAAATCTCACGCTCGGCCGCGGGCAGTTCATCGGCCTGCTGGGCCCGAACGGCTCGGGCAAGACGACCACCATCAAGCTGCTCAACGGGCTTTTGCAGCCCACCGGCGGCTCGGTGCTGATAGACGGCGCTGCGCCGGGCAATCACACGCACAGCATCGTCAGCTACCTGCCGGACAGGAATTACCTGAACGATGCGATGAAAGTCAACGACCTCGTTTCGTTCTTCGCGGACTTTTACACGGATTTTGACCGCGTAAAGGCCAATGATATGCTGGATTCGCTGGGAATTGATCCGCTGAACCGCCTGAAAACGCTCAGCAAGGGCAATCAGGAGAAGGTGCAGCTCATCCTGACGATGAGCCGCAAGGCGCAGCTGTACATCCTCGATGAGCCCATCGCGGGTGTAGACCCGGCGGCGCGCGACTACATCCTCAGCACCATCCTGTCGAATTACAGCGAGGAGGCATCCGTCCTGCTGTCCACCCATCTTATCGCGGATGTGGAGCGCGTGCTCGATGAGGTCATCTTCCTCCGCGAGGGCGCGATGGTGCTGCACGACACGGTTGACCACATCCGCGAGGAGCACGGAAAATCGGTCGATGCCCTGTTCCGGGAGGTGTTCGTATGCTGAAATTACTGAAATACGAGTGGAAAGCCTGTGCGCGCATCTGTCTGCCGCTGTACGGCGTGCTGATCTTAATGTCGTTCGTCACGCACCTGCTGTACGGCATCCCGCAGAACAGCACGTTCGGTGTCATGCTGCCGGCCATCAGCTCCATGCTGTATATGTGCGTGATGATGGCCGCGTTTGTGGTGACGGCGGTCATCCTCATCCAGCGGTTCTACAAAAACCTGCTCGGCAGTGAGGGCTACCTCATGTTCACCCTGCCGGTGACGGTTTCGCAGCACCTGTTCAGCAAGACCATCATCGCGGTGGTTATGATCGCGCTGAGCGGTCTTGCGGCGATGGTCAGCATCGGCATTTTTGCCGATATGTCGCTCGGCACCCTGTTTGTCGATATGATAAAGGGTGTGGCGCGGAGCGGCGGTCTGCTGTTCGGGCTGGAGCTGCTTGTGCTGGCGGTGCTCGGCATTGCGGGCATGGCGCTGTTCGTCTATCTGTGCATGGCGCTCGGCCATCTGGCGGGCAAGCACCGCCTGCTGATGTCGGTCGTTTGGTATTTCATTCTGTCTACGGCAGTGCAGGTTCTCTTCCTTCTGGTGATGATGGGTGCGGGCAATGCCATGCCGCAGGCGCTTGCCGATGCGATGGTACGCTGGCTTGACAGCACCATGCAGACCATCACGCCGATGGACGCGGCGCATCTGATGCTGCGGTGCTGCTGCGTATTCGCACTCATCGGCGATGCGGTGTGTTTCCTTGTCACACGCTGGATTCTCACGCACAGGCTCAATCTCGAATAACAGAAAAGGATACACACCTGTGTATCCTTTTTCTCTTGCCTGAACGGCGTATCTCTGGTATGATGGAGGTAGTAAAAGGGAGGTGCATCTGCATGAAATGTCAGCACTGCGGCGTTCACTTTGATGATGACGAGCGCGTATGTCCGATGTGCGGCGCACGGGCGGGCACAAAGGGCCGCATGAGCAAGCCCGCGCCCAAATGGCACGGCAAGCCGCGCGAAACCTATACCGAATATCACCCGACCATTGCGAACAGCAGCTCGGCGAAAACGACAAAGAGCAAGGCCCGTCCCATCAAGGACAAGCCGAAAACGAAGAAAGGCCCGTGGGGACTTGCTGTGGCGGTGCTGGTCCTTCTGACCATCCTGCCGAATCTGTTTGCATTCGTAGTGGATGAGCTGATACCCGATCTGGAGGACACCTTTACCTCCTCCTACGAGCCGGATTACGGCGATTATGACACCGATTACGACGCGGATTACAGCGCTGCCGACCTCAGTGCTGTCTTGGGCACGGACAGCGGCACCGTTCTCGACAACGGCGATACCATCCGCCTGCACTACGAGCAGCCGAGCGACGAATGGGCGCTGCTGTACACCTCGGCGGAGGGCGGCACGTTCAAGAGCGAGGTGGATGCATGGTGTACCTATGCCGATCCGGACGAGTATTACTACATGGACGATTACCCGGCGGAGCAGTATGATATGTATACGATCCTGCTCACACCGGACGATGCGGAAATGACAGGCGCATTGCCGGAGTGGTGTCAGACGGTGACGGAAAACGACGATTCCATCTGGCTGCTGGCGTATGTCAGCAAGACGGATGACGAGCTGGTGCTCGAGGACTGGGACAGCATCGGCCTGTTCGACGGCGCGGCGACAGTCCCGTTCTTCCGGGTGCAGGATATGTGAATACAGCAAAAAAGGACGCAAAAGCGTCCTTTTTGTTGTCCGCGCCCTTGCATCCCGGCTCTGTCGCTTGACAAAACCGGGATGCCGCGCTATAATATAGCTACAAACGGCGGCTCGCTGGAATCGGGCGGTCGTTCCCCATATGGTTAATGCTTGAGGAAACGCCGCTCCGTCTACGGGGCGGTTATTTCTTTAGGTTCAGAATCCCAAAGACGATCGTTGCAATCAACATCATGAGAGTAAGCACTTCCATGGTGGTCATCACGATCACCCCCTTTTATGTAAAAGGGGGAACAACCTTTTTTCACCGTTTGCTGTATTCATTATATCATGTCATATCGTGCCGCACAACCGCCGTTTGGGCGGTTTTTTTCTCCGCGACATACGAATGAAAAAAACGGAGAATGCCCTCGGCTGGGGTGCATTCTCCGTTTTCCATTCCGGCTCGCCGGATACCCGCTGCGGCGGGCAGCTCAATTCCCGGAAATGCGCTGGATGGTTTCCGCGACATTTTCCTGATGCACCTCGGCGGGACGGAAGCGGACGGCCGCAAAATTGAGGTTGATGAGCGGGCCCAGTCCAACGGCGGAAATGATCGTGCCGACACCGACCGGGCCGCCGAGGAAAAAGCCGATGACGGTGACGAGCACATCCACGACGGCGCGGCAGACGCCCGCTGAGCGGTTGAACTTTCTCGCCAGCGCGACCATGAGCGCATCGCGCGGACCGGAGCCGAGCGCGCTTTTCATGTACAGCCAGGTGCCGAGCGCGAGCAGCTCGAGGCCGCCGAGCAGCAGGAGAATGCCGCTCACCGGCCCGTGCATCTGCGGGATGAGCCCGGCCGCCTGAATGGCATCGATCATCACCGCGCAGCCCGCGATGTTGATGATGGTGCCGAAGCCGAAGCTCTCGCCGAAGAACACCGCCGTGAGGATGGCCGCCGCGCCCGCGATCGCCGAGGCCGTGCCGTAGGTCATGCCGGTGCGCTGCGCCATGCCCTGCTGCAAAACGCTCCACGGCTCAAGGCCGACACTGGCCTGAAGCATCATCGCGATGCCGACCGAGCTGACCGCGACACCTAACAGCAGCCAGAATAACCGGCGGATGTACTCTCGAAACATAATGTATACCTCCCGTGAGCAGTTTAGCAGATAAAAAAGTGAAACGGCAGAACCGCGAGCCTTCCGCTCCGATCCTGCCGTTTTTGCTGTTTGCGATGTAATGATATTATTCCGAAGCGGAATTGCTGTCGTCTTTTTTGATCTGCGACAGGTAGCGGTAAACGCTGGCCTGTGAGCAGTGCAGCGCATCGGCCACATCCTTGACCGCGCCCTTGAGCAGGAAAATGCCGCCGCTCTCGAGCGAAGCGATGATCTGCATCCGTTCATCAGGCGTGAGCCGGTCGGCAGTGACGCCGAGGCGTATGAGTTCGCGGCCGACCGCATCGCCGGCCACCGCATCGATGGAATTGTGGAAGCTCTCGGTCGTGGAGGGAACGGGCCGCGGGAACGGTTCCCCGGGCACGGCCTCCTGCGGCGCCAGATGGTCGTCGATAAACATATCCGGATGGCACAGCCGCAGCACGTTCTCGCTGGCAGCCAGATAGCGGCTGTCGTCGAAGTTGATGCACAGCATACCGATCAGCTTGCTGTTCTGCTTGATGAACATGGTGCTCGAGCGCAGGGTCTTGCCCTCGGCAGAGAGGCCGCAGTAGTGCAGACGATAATCCTGCGTCTGGTAGCTCTTGTCCATCAGGATTTTGAGCGCAACGTTTGTCAGCGGAGCCCCGACCTCGCGGCCGCTGATGTGATTATTGGCGATGGCGACAATGGAACGGTTCTTGTCGGTCATGTCGTGCAGAGCAACCTCATAATCCGGCCCAAGCGCCTGTCCGAGAAATTCTGTCAGCTTGATATAGTGCTGAAGCAGCGGATTTGCCATATGCCCACCCCGTTTCATTCACATTGATTTGTATACTATCATTATAACTTAACAATGATAAGTTTGTCAAAATTATCGTAAAATAATTTCTCACAACAAAGATAAAAAGTTATTATGCAAAATGCCAAAAACGAGGTAATAATACCTAAAAAACTCGTAGAAAACCAGTAATGCATACAAAACTCGTTAAAATTATTGACATAGTGATAAAATAATGTTAAATTTATAACATAGAAATGTTGTGCAGACTGATAAAAACTTACAGAACTGAGGAAAAGGAATGAGAAAACGAGAAAGGGAGAACGATATGAATTCGGATTTTCGAGATAAGCTCTCCAGCGCAGCCACAGCGGTCGAGATCACGCTCGGCATGGTGATTTTGATCGCGTGCATCGTGTCCGGCATCGGCATGGTCGCAATGACGGACATGGATCAGCTGTTCAAAAACCCGGGTTATCTGCAAGCCCGCATGAGCTCGGCGTGCCTGATCATCATCGGCATCGAGCTGATCAAGATGATCACCAGCTACACCATTGACTCGGTGGTGGACGTTATGCTGCTGGCCATCGCGCGACAGATGATCGTCGAGCATACCTCGCCGAGCGAGAATCTGATCGCCGTGCTGTCGATCGGCATCCTGTTCGTCATCCGCAAGTACCTGTATATCTCCCGTCTGGATCGCCGCCGCTCCCAAAAGGAGATCGAAGAGGACGTCCGCGCGGAGGTGCTCGGCGTGGACAGCCGCAGCGAGAGCAAAAAGCCCGAGCCGCCGGAGATCGGTTCCTTGATTTGAAACAAGCGTGCATATCACATAAAGGCAACACCGCACAATTGAAGCGGCGGTGCTTTGCGGAAATTTTGTGCCCTGACTTTGTTGCAGTTTCACGGTAATACATCAAGTATTACCGCAA
>CAKSVR010000033.1 GCA_934504345.1 uncultured Agathobaculum sp.
ACCATCGTACATCAGGAGGTTATCTTTTTCTACTCTTACTAAAGTATTTTTCCTACCCCCGGTAGAACCGGGGGTTATCTAGCTTAAGCGCCAAAAAGAATCGGCTGTCTGTATTTCACAGACAGCCGATTCCGTAAAACAGCAACCCGTTTTTTATTTATTCTGCCGCGTGGAACAGACGGATCAGTGTCATAATGGACTGCTCACGGGTGTAAGAGCCCTTCGGCGAGAACCGGCCTGCACCGGTACCGCCCATGACGCGCTTGCTGTTCGTCGGGTCCTGACAGGCGGAGATGAAGCCTACGCCGTCCTGTGCCCAGCCGGCGATCGTGGAGGCATCGGAGAACGAAACCTCGGAGGCATTCGTCTTGCAGCCGACTACATCGGCCAGACGAGCCAGCATGGTAGCCGCCTGCTGGCGGGAGATCGAATTGTTCGGCGCAAATTTCCCCTCGCCAATACCGGTAACGATGCCGAGTGCTGCGATATTCAGCACATCCTCGTCACGGGTATCGGTAAAGGAAACCGATGCGCTGCCCTTGTCTGCCACGATCTCGTCCAGCGTTTTGCCGTAATACTGCTTGAGGAATGCCGCAATCAGCTTGCAGAACTCCGCGCGAGTGATCGACGCATTGTAGCTGCCGCGCAGACTGTTCGGAACAAGACCTGCCGAGATGGCACTCATAACCTCCGGCTTGTAGGCGGACTGACTGGAAACAGCCGGATACGCCTGCGTATAGCCCGAACCGATATGGTAGAAGCTGACACCGCCGACACCGTAGCTGTATGCGAGCTTTGCACGCATCTGGAGGCCGGTAGTCGATTCCAGATATACAATGTGGTTGCCTGTGCCATCCGTGTAGTTGAAGTGTGCACCGGCCGTATCCGAATCCCAGACAAGGCTTGCACCATGCTGAACGCGCAGCGCTTCTGCATCCGTAAAAGGCGTATCCTTGCCGGTGATATTCGTGGTGTTGTAATCCGTGGTCATCGCGCTCATGCCAAGGATGATCTTGCTCGGGTCCATCGCGTTGGATGCATAGCGCAGGCAGCGGCCGATACGAACGTAATTGCTCATCGCGCCGAGCTGCTTGGTGTAGGTGTACGCAGTGTCCGGGTAATCATCGTACAGGATGATATGGACGTAGTCGCTGGCCTTGCCGATGCTGTTGTAGTCGTAGCAGGAAGCGGATTCCAGCGCTGCGGAGTGGTACGCGCCAACCGTAGTCATCAGCACCTTGCCCTGCTTGTGCAATGCGCTGCTCAGACGGGTGATGAACGTGGCAAAGCCATTGCGGTCTGCATCGTACAGATGCTCAAAGCCGAGGTTGACACCATCGAAACCATAGGTGTTTACGCTGTCCATAATCTCGCTGATGGCCTGATCCATCGAAGCGGTCGAAGAGAGCATTTCATGCGGCTTGGTCTTGTCAAAGCCGTTGCCAGCCGCATTGGTAATGCCGAGCAGAGCCAGCTTATGCGTATCGCGGCAATACTGCACAGCTGCAAGTGTCGGACTGCTTTCTGCGCTGTCGCCCAGACGAGTTACATCTGCATCGCGCAGCCAGCTGTTACCGCCGTTTGGCTGCTGATTGACACAGATATAGCTGAACGCAAACGTCACCATCGATATATCATCGCCAGCATCCTTGAGCATCGAAAGATAGTCTGCACTGTCTTTCTTTATGTCATACGGATTCTCGAAATATGCGTGCATCTCTTTCATGCTCGGCACAGCGGACGAAGCCGCAGCCTTGCAGGTCAGCGTGCCCTCGGGCACCAGATATTTCTGTGCATCCCTGCGAGCAACCGTCTGGCTGACATTCATGCCCGGCGTATACGGAATCAGATTGTGATCGACCGCAACATTCAGGTACATCTTGTCCTCAGCGGACAGACCGGATGTGCCGGTGAAAGAGTACACGTTGTTGTAGTCATACGCATACTTGCCCTTTGCGCGGGCGAGGAACTGCGCCACATCCGCCAGCGTAACATTGGCAGTGTAGTTCACCTCGGACGGTGTGATCGTCTTTTTTGCGACCTCAGCCTGCACATACCGTGCCGCCCATGCGGAGGGCGTTTTGCCGGTGGAGTCCGCAGCCGGAGCCGCGGTCGTGCCGTCGCCGTAATAGGAGTAGGCATAGGCGATCGCGATGTATTCCTCGTAGGTCATGGGATTGTTCGGGCTTTTGCTCAGGTCAAAATGCCAGTCGGAATACTTCCGCAGGAAATAGGTCATGTTCCAGTTTGCCGCAGAGGCCGGAACGATGAGGCCCGTCAGTAAGACCATCGCCAAAAAGGCGGCAGCCAGCCGACGGAGGAGTCTACGTTGGTGCATAAATGTACCATCCTTTCTGTGAAATGATTCAATGTAATTTTACTTGAGCAAACTGGCAAAGTCAAGCAGACATTCCATGATGTGACAGGCTTCGCGCACCGGTTTCCGCGGTTTTCCGTCCTTTGCGCTGTGGAGAAATGCAAAAAACCGATGCAGAACGTGTTTTCTGCATCGGTTTCAAGTTGTAAGGCAATCTTTACTTGGTATTCGTCATGCGCGCCGCGCCGAGTACAGCCAGCACGGTGACAATGACATCGATCACAGCCGCAATCCACATATACGCTACGCCGAGCACAGCCAGAACGGCCAGAATGATCTTGACCACTGCGACCAGTGCAAGCTCCTGCAAAACGGTGCTGTGCGTCCGTTTGCTGGTGCGGAGCAGCTCCGCCAGACGGGTCAGATCGTGTCCCATCACCAGCACGTTCGCGGCATCCGCCGAACGGCGGGAACCGCACGAGCCCATCGCCGCGCCGACATCCGCCAGCCGCAGCTCCTCGATGTCGCAGATGCCGTCGCCCACATAGGCGGTCGCACCCTCGGTCGGGATGGTACGCATCAGGAAATCCAGCTTAGATGCTTTCTCCTCCGGCAGCAGACCGCAGTGTACGGCATCGATACCGGCGGCTTCTGCCGCCTGCTGGGTCGGTGCCTCGGCATCGCCGGTCAGCAGGACTGTACGCAGAACGCCCTGATTTTTCAGCTCGCGCACCGCATCTGCCGCGCCCGAACGGAGCGTATCCTCCAGTACGAGTGCACCGATATACTCACCCTCGCACGCAACATAAACTACGGTTTCGCTGATGTCCGGCACGCCCTTAACGCCGCGCGAGATCATCAGCTTGCGGTTGCCGATCAGCAGGCTGCGGCCCTCAATGCGGGCCCGCACGCCGCGGCCCGGAAATTCCTCGAACTCCTCGACCTTGGGCAGCGTATCCCCATACGCGGCAACGATAGCCCGCGCGATTGGGTGCTGTGAAAGCTGTTCGGCTGTTGCAGCCAGTGCAAGACAGCCCTTTTCCGTCATATTCTGTACGGTGTAAATCTTCTTAACCTGAAGTTCACCGGTCGTCAGTGTGCCGGTCTTGTTGAACACGACCATCCGCAGATCAGCGGCCTTTTCAATCGCCTCACCGCCCTTGACATGGATGCCTTTCTGCTCCAGGCGGCCAAGGCCGCACAGGAACGTGAGCGGTATGGAGAGAGTCAGTGCTGTCGGACAGCAGGCCACGAGCAGCGTCAGGCCACGGTAAATCCATACGCTGACATCGGTTTCGGTCAGGAACAGCGGCGGCACAGCCGCAACTACGACAGCCAGCACGATCAGCACCGGAACCGCGCGTGCAGCAATGCGCGTTACGGTTTCCTCCAGCGCGGCTTTGTGCTCGCGGGATTCTTCCTGTACACGGCGGATCTGGCTGAGCACGCAGTCCTCATATCGGGCAATGACGCGGATCAGCAGCAGCGAACCCTTGTACAGGCTGCCTGCCATCACGCGCGCATCCTTTTCAACCTCCATCGGACGGCTTTCGCCGGTAATGGCGCTGTCGTCCACCGTGCCCTCGCCGCGCAGCACAACGCCGTCAATCGGAATACGCTCACCTGTGTGTACGAGAACCAGTTCACCCAGCCGGAGCTCCGTCGGGCTGACACGGCGTTCCTCGCCCTTCATGTTGACGCGCGTTGCTTTCTCCGGGATCAGCTCACTCTGCCTGGGCAGCGATTCGCAGACCGAACCGAGCACCTTGTCGCTTGCAATCTTGCCAATCTCAAACAGAATCAGTACGATACCGGCCTCCAAACGGCTGCCCAGCGCAAATGCGCCAATCGTAGCCAGCAGCACCAGCAAATGCTCGTCAAACAGCCTGCCGTGTGTGATATTACCGGCCACGCGCACCGCGATCGGCAGTGCCGTGATCAAGTACGCGACCAGCTGGAGCACCAGCGCCGCTGTGGTGTTATTTAAGAAGATACCGACTGCCAGAAGCACAGCGGAGATGCCCAGCCGCACCAGCGTGTCGCGCATATCGAACACCGTCATCGGCTGATAGGTAATCTCCTCGCCCTCCTGTATGCGGCGGGCATTCTCACGCCGCAGGCGAGTCTGCTCACGGCGGCGCATTTTCGCGTGGTACTGCGCCCTTTGTATGAAAGACATCTCAGCCGGTTCTGTCTTTTGTTCAGACTCGTCCAGCTCGATCTCCTCGATCAGCGGTTTATCTTCCGGCGGCTTGTCGGCTTGCTCTGCTGATTTGCCGCCCGATGGCTGCCCACTGTCTGCGGCGGACGGTTCATCTGTCTTCTGTTGTTCCGGCAGCTGTTCTTCTTCCGTCGGAACATCCGGTGCGGACTCCGGCGGGGTTTCTTCGGCCGGTTCGCTTTCCGGCTGTTCTTCACCGGCCTGCGGCCGCGCTTTATCCTCTCCGGGCGGCGCTTCGGATATTTCAGCATCGATCGCTTCGTTCAGCTCCAGAAGCACATCGTCCGGCAGTTTCCTCTCCGGGCCGTCTATCACCGGTACGGATATGTCCTCCGGTTCTCCGGGCGGCGCTTCCTCCGCCGGAGGCTGATCCGGCGGCTGCTCTGTCGGCGATTCCGTCGCAGACGGTTCGGCAGATTTTTCCGCCTCGGCCTGCTCCTGTGCCGCCGCATACAACTGCGTTGCAGTCGTATTTTCCAGATCCGCTATAAGATCATCGACCTGTGCTAAAATATCTTCCGCCGACGTCTGCTCGTTTTTCTGTTCCGAATCCGGGCGGTTATTTTCGCTCATTCCATTTATCCCTCCTGCACGTGTGCGATGCCCTGCGCCAGAATGGTCTGGATATGATCGTCACACAGCGCATAGTATACTGTTTTGCCGTTTTTTCGGCTCTTTACCAGCCGAGCCTGCTTCAAGAAGCGCAGCTGGTGCGAGATCGCAGACTGGCTCATACCCAGCAGCGATGCAATATCGCAGACACACAGCTCCGCCGACACCAGTGCGGCCAGGATCCGCAGGCGGGTCTTATCGGAAAACGCCTTGAAAAAGTCCGAAGCGGCTGTGGTGATGTCCTCGGGCGGCATGGCTTTTTGCGCTGCTGTAACTGCATCCGTATGAACGATATGTTCTTCACAGCACTCAATGTCTGCAACGATCTGCTTTGCTGCCAATTCGATCCCTCCCGCGATATATGCATATCTATTCATCTAAATATACCATCCCAGCGCCTTTCTGTCAAGAATCCAGCCGGGCGTGAAGCGCAATTTTGCGTGTGAGAGAAAAGAAATACGGCAAGCCGCAGTCGGCTTGCCGTATCGTTTGCTGTTTTCCATTACTTCTCGGGCTTTTCGGCCTTGGGATCGGTGATGACCTCCTTGAACGAAGTCGCCAGACCCGCAAGGCTCTGAATTTCGCTCGGAATGATGATCTTGGTGGCCTTGCCGTCCGCAGCGGCGCTGAATGCCTCAAGCGACTTCAGCTTGATGACCTGCTCGGTCGGTGCTGCGCTGTTCAGCAGATTGATAGAGTCTGCCAGTGCCTTCTGCACGGTCAGCAGTGCCTCTGCCTCGCCTTCTGCTTCCTTGATCTTCGCAAGGCGGTTCGCCTCAGCGGCCAGCACAGTCGCTTCCTTTTCGCCCTCGGCAACGAGGATGGCGGACTGTTTCTTGCCCTCTGCAACCAGAATGGACTCGCGGCGCTCGCGCTCGGCCTTCATCTGCTTCTCCATGGATTCCTGAATGGCAGCCGGCGGGATGATGTTCTTGAGTTCTACGCGGTTGACCTTGATGCCCCAGTCATCCGTTGCTTCATCGAGGATGGAGCGCATCTTGGTGTTGATGATGTCGCGGCTGGTCAGTGTCTGGTCGAGCTCGAGGTCGCCGATGATGTTTCGCAGTGTGGTCGCGGTCAGATTCTCGATGGCTGCCATCGGGCTCTCGATGCCGTAGGTGAACAGTTTGGGATCCGTGATCTGGAAATACACGACCGTATCGATCTGCATGGTGACGTTATCCTTGGTGATAACGGGCTGCGGCGGAAAATCGACTACCTGCTCCTTGAGCGTTACCTTGCGGGCGATGCGCTCGAACAGCGGCACCTTGAAGTGCAGACCGGTGTGCCATGTATCCCGATAGGTGCCCAGACGTTCGATAACGTACGCCTTAGCCTGCGGCACAATGACGATGTTGCTTGCGATGAATGCGATGAGCAGAATGATCAGTACGATCCAAATGATCGGTACCACGAAACCAAATGGCATAGTAACTCTCCTTTACAACTGTTCCTGTTTTACGATTGCCTTGACACCCCGGATCTCCACGACCGTGACTTTGCTGCCGAGTGGGATGGGTGTGTCGGTTGTGCTGCGGGCTGTCCAGACCTTGCCGAATATCTTGACCGCACCGGTTCCCAGCAGGTTGTCGATCGGCTCGGTGACAACGGCAGTCTGTCCGATGATGCGGTCTGCATTGGTGGCCTGTCGGCGGCTGCCGAGGAATCGGCGGCAGAACGGCCGCACCAGAATGAGCAGCAGTGCAGAGAACACCACGAACACGATCCACTGTCCCATCAGTCCGACGGACAGGCTGGCCGCGACCAGTGCCGCTACACCGCCCACCGCGAACCAGATGCCGCACAGCGCGAACGTAAATGCCTCCGCTGCTACGCTGATGATAATGACAGCCAGCCACACATACAGACTGTCAATTCCAAACATCATATTTACTATCCCCTCCTTTGGGAACAGTATAGCATGAGCGCTTCCAAAAGTACAGTAAAACCCGTTATAATTTCCGGTGAAATTTTACATATTGCACAAAACGTCGGATAAACGAATACCCGCCGGACAGCGCAGCCGTCCATGCGGGTAAGATTCCGTTAAAAGATCAGCGGGTCATGCAGTGCAAGCCGCACGAGCCATATGCCAATATCCAGCGTGACAGCGCTCCAGAGCAGCACACGTTCGCGGGTTTTGGCGCCGAGCAGCGGCTTTTTGCCGAACAACGCATACAATACAGCCGGCGGCAGCACGAATATCATCGGATGGAACCGAAATGCCGCGCGAAAATCCAGCCGGAGCAGCGCCGCCAGCGCGCGGCTCAGCCCGCAGCCCGGACATGGTACGCCGGTCAGGTATTTCACCGGACAGTTCCAGCCGAACAACAGTGCCGAGGCATACGCCAGCGCGCCCAGTATCAGCAGCACGAGCAGGCCGTTCAGACCCCGCCGAATACGCTCGGGCATCAGCCCTTGTAGGTTTCGCGGAACTCGAGGAACTCGTCGTAGGTGCATTCCTTGTCCAGAACACCGGTTTCACGGATTTCAATAATGCGGGTCGCGATGGTCTGCACGAACTCATGGTCGTGGGAAGCAAACAGCACGGTGCCCTTGAAATCGCGCACACCGTTGTTGACTGCGGTGATGGATTCCAGATCGAGGTGGTTGGTCGGCTGGTCAACAACGAGCACGTTCGAGCCGAACAGCATCATGCGCGCCAGCATCAGGCGAACCTTCTCACCGCCGGACAGCACGCGGACCGGCTTGTAAACGTCGTCGCCGGAGAACAGCATACGGCCGAGGAAGCCGCGCAGCGTGGATTCCAGCGTGTCGGTACGGGAGTACGGCGCGATCCAGTCGAGCATATTCTCCTCGTGACCCTCGAAGAACTCGTTGTTGTCCTTGGGGAAATAGCTCTGCGAGGTGGTGACACCCCACTTGAAGCTGCCCTCATCCGGCTTCATTTCGCCCATGAGGATCTGGAACAGTGTGGTCATTGCCAGCTCGTTATCCGAGATGAACGCGATCTTGTCGCCGCGGCGCACGATAAAGGATACGTTGTCAAGCACCTTTTCGCCGTCGATGGTCTTGGAGATGCCGCGCACTTCAAGGATGTCCTTGCCTGCCTCGCGGTCCGCATCGAACGCTACCCACGGGTAACGGCGGGACGATGCCGGCATTTCCTCAACAGACAGCTTGTCGATCAGCTTGCGGCGGCTGGTCGCCTGACGAGACTTGGACTTGTTCGCCGCAAAACGCTGGATGAAGTTCTGCAGTTCCTTGATCTTCTCCTCGTTCTTGCGGTTCTGATCCTTGATCATGCGCTGTACAAGCTGCGAGGATTCATACCAGAACTCATAGTTGCCGACGTACAGCTTGATCTTGCCGTAGTCAATATCGACGATGTGGGTACATACGTTGTTCAGAAAATGACGGTCATGCGATACAACGAGGACGGTGCCCTCGAAATCGGCCAGAAAATCCTCCAGCCAGCGTACCGCCTGAATATCCAGATGGTTGGTCGGCTCGTCCAGCAGCAGGATGTCCGGCTTGCCGAACAGCGCACGCGCCAGCAGCACCTTGACCTTTTCCACGTCACCAAGGTTCTTCATTTCGGTATACAGGATGGCATCCGCATCCAGTCCCAGACCGTTCAGCAGCTGGCTGGCCTCGGTTTCGGCCTCCCAGCCGCCCATTTCGGCAAACTCGGACTCGAGTTCAGCGGCTTTGTTGCCGTCCTCCTCGGTGAACGGGTCTTTCATGTAGAGGGCATCCTTTTCACGCATGACCTCAAGCAGACGCTCGTTGCCGCCGAGCACCGTGTTCAGTACGGTTTCCTCGTTGAACGCGAAGTGGTCCTGCTTGAGGACGCTCATGCGGGTCTTGGGCGCGATGGATACCGTACCGGTGGACGGGTCGAGATCGCCGGACAGGATACGCAGGAACGTGGACTTGCCCGCACCGTTTGCGCCGATAACGCCGTAGCAGTTGCCCTGCGTAAATTTCAGGTTGACATCTTTGAACAGCGGCTCACCGCTGAAGTTTAAGCTCAGATCGCTGATAGTGATCATGTAAGAGGTTCCTCCTGCATCGTTTTATCAATTAGAATCAGTATACCACACAAATCGGCGTTTTCACAGATAATTTACAGATGCATCCGTATTTTTGTTCATGTTGCCTTGAAACATCGCTGAGATTGCCGTATACTATATTTACAATATCAACCCCAATTCATTTCAGGAGGTTTTTCCTATGTCTAACCTGATGGAAGTAATCAAGTCCCGCCGCTCCACGCGCGCGTTCAAGTCTGAGCTGCCCCCGAAAGACCAGATCATGCAGATCGTTGAGGCTGCCGAGTGGGCTCCCTCCGGCATGGGCAAGTATCTGTGGCACTTTACCGTTGTTTACAGCGCCGAGAAGTCGCTCAAGCTGGCCCGTGCCGTTGCTGATGCAGACAACCGCGGCCCGCAGTACAATTTCTACGGTGCGCCGGTCAACATCATCATCTCCTACAAGCGCGATGAACACCACGCTCTGGTGGACGGCGCTGCCGCAATGGAAAACCTGCTGCTGATGGCGACCGAGCTCGGTCTGGGCTCCTGCTGGATCAACCAGCTGCGTGAAACCTGCGATGTGCCGGAGGTTCGTGCGCTGCTGACCGAGTACGGTGTGCCGGAGGATCATATCGTTGTCTGCTCCGCAGCCATCGGCTACATCGAAAAGGAAACGCCGGCAAAGCCGCGCCATGAGGGTTTGGTTTCGATTACTGAATGATTAGGAATTACTAACGCCTAATTTCTGATTTCATGGAGGGATTTTCATGAATGAACAAATCGCTAAATTAAAAGAGTGGATCGACGGCAGCGACAATATCGTCTTTTTCGGCGGTGCGGGCGTATCGACCGAGAGCGGCATCCCGGATTTCCGCTCGGTGGATGGTCTGTACAATCAGCAGTACAAGTACCCGCCGGAAACCATTCTCAGCCATACGTTCTTCCTGAGCGAAACCGAGGAGTTTTACCGCTTTTATCGCGCAAAGATGCTTGCACTGGATGCGGAGCCGAATGCCGCACATCGCAAGCTCGCTGAATGGGAACGCGAGGGCAAGTGCCGTGCTATTGTCACGCAGAACATCGACGGACTGCACCAGAAAGCGGGCTCCAAGGAGGTGCTTGAGCTGCACGGCTCCGTGCTGCGTAACTACTGTATGCGCTGCCGCAAGCCCTATCCGGTTGAGGCCATCGCCAAGGGCACCGGCATTCCGAAATGCTCGTGCGGCGGCATTATCAAGCCGGATGTCGTGCTGTACGAGGAGGGACTCGACAGCTACACCATCAACAAAAGCGTAGAGTACATCTCCAAGGCTGATATTCTGATCATCGGCGGCACATCGCTGGCGGTGTATCCGGCCGCTGGTCTGATCGACTATTACCGCGGCAATAAGCTGGTGCTGGTCAACAAATCCCCCACCCCAGCGGATCGCCGCGCCAATCTGGTCATTCATGCGCCAATCGGTGAGGTTTTCTCTCAGCTGTAATGTAAAAAATGCATGAAACTCCCCTTTTCGGTTATACTGACTGCAAACCGAAAGGGGAGTTTTTCTATGCTTATCGACAAAATCGCACTGATACTGACGATTATCGGCAGTCTGAACTGGGGACTGATCGGCATTTTCAAGCTCGATCTGGTCGCGCTGCTGTGCGGCGGACAGACCGGCGCCATCAGCCGCATTATTTACACGCTGGTCGGACTGGCAGCGGCATGGTGTATCTCGCTGCTCTTCCGGCAGGATGACACCGCACAGCAGCCGAAAAGCTGAGTAAAAAGCAAAACCCGCCGGGAACGGCGGGTTTTGCTTATCAAATTGTAAGAGATAAATAGGAATACGCGATACTTTGCTTAGTTGAATGCCTGCTCGAGGTCAGCCAGAATATCGTTGATATTCTCAGTGCCGATGGACAGGCGGATGGTGCCCTGATGGATGCCCTGATCCTCCAGCTCCTCAGCGGTCAGCTGAGAGTGCGTGGTGGTCGCCGGATGGATAACGAGGCTCTTTACGTCTGCAACGTTTGCCAGCAGAGAGAAGATCTGCAGCTTGTCAATGAACTTGAACGCAGCCTCCTTGCCGCCCTTG
Source organism: uncultured Agathobaculum sp. (assembly GCA_934504345.1). Classification (GTDB taxonomy): domain Bacteria; phylum Bacillota; class Clostridia; order Oscillospirales; family Butyricicoccaceae; genus Agathobaculum. The sequence continues at coordinate 11,230 of CAKSVR010000033.1, forward strand.
ATGTTAAAGGTGAAGATGGATGCGCCGCCGTTCGGGAAATACTTCTCGTACAGAGCGTGATCCGGGTGATTCGGCAGGGACGGATGGTTAACGTGCTCAACCTGCGGATGCTTGGTCAGGAACTCAACGACTTTCTTCGTGTTCTCAACGTGGCGCTCGATACGCAGCGACAGGGTTTCCGTACCCTGCAGCAGCAAGAATGCATTGAACGGAGAGATGGTAGCACCGGTGTCGCGCAGCAGGATCGCACGGATGTAGGTAACGAAAGCTGCGGGGCCTACTGCATCTGCAAAGGAAATGCCGTGGTAGCTCGGGTTCGGATCAGCGATTGGCGCATACTTGCCGGATGCCTTCCAATCGAACTTGCCGGAATCAACGATGATGCCGCCGAGAGTCGTGCCGTGACCGCCGATGAACTTGGTAGCCGAATGAACAACGATGTCCGCGCCGTGCTCGATCGGACGGATGAGGTACGGAGTGCCGAAGGTGTTGTCGATCACGAGCGGCAGGCCGTGCTTGTGCGCGATCTTCGCGATAGCCTCGATGTCCGGAATGTCGGAGTTCGGATTGCCGAGGGTTTCGATATAAACCGCCTTGGTGTTGTCCTTGATAGCACCCTCCAGCTCCTCCAAGTTGTGTGCATCAACGAAAGTGGTTTCAACGCCGAACTGCGGCAGAGTGTGGGCCAGCAGGTTGTAGCTGCCGCCGTAGATGGTCTTCTGCGCTACGATGTGGTCACCGGCCTGTGCCAGTGCCTGAATGGTATAGGTGATCGCTGCGGCACCGGATGCGGTAGCCAGAGCAGCAACGCCGCCCTCGAGCGCTGCGATGCGCTTCTCGAACACATCCTGCGTGGAGTTGGTCAGACGGCCGTAAATATTGCCTGCATCCGCCAGACCGAAACGGTCAGCTGCGTGCTGGCTGTCATGGAAAACATAAGAGGTGGTCTGGTAGATCGGAACTGCACGGGAATCGGTAACCGGGTCAGCGGTTTCCTGACCGATGTGCAGCTGCTTGGTTTCAAAGGACCAGTTTTCGGTATTCTTGATAGTTGCCATGATAAATTATCTCCTTTTTATACATTCCATAGAGTTGTTTTTAACTTGCTGTAATAAAAAGAAGAATCACATTCGCCCAAATCGGAAATTCGAGCGGAGCAGCTTTTCAAAGTAGTATCGCATAACCGCTTCTCCTAAATTCATATTATTTCACTGGGATTGCTATGATTATACTAAATACCCCCCTCTCCTGTCAACCCTTTCCGACAAACTTTTTCCGTTCCGGCAGATTGCCCAATTTCCACCTGCTTAATACCCATATTTTCGATAGGTTTTACGCGACAAAAAAGAAAACCGCCGCACAGGGATTGTGCAGCGGTTTCGGTAAACAGTCAGCAGCGAAATTTAGAACTCGATCTTCTTTGCGATATAAGCAGCAACGTCCTCGATCTTGATGCGCTCCTGCTCCATGGTGTCGCGGTCGCGAACGGTCACGCAGCCGTCCTGCTCGGTTTCAAAGTCCACGGTAACGCAGATCGGCGTACCGATCTCGTCCTCACGGCGGTAACGCTTGCCGATGGAACCGGCATCGTCAAAGTCGATAGAGAACTGCTTGGACAGCTCCTGCCAGATCGGCATAGCCTTGTCGGTCAGCTTCTTGGACAGCGGCAGTACGGCAGCCTTGAACGGAGCCAGAGCCGGATGCAGGCGCAGAACAGTGCGGACGTCGTCCTTGCCGTTCTTGTCCTGACCAACGACCTCCTCGTCGTATGCTTCACATAGGAAGGCCAGTGCAACACGATCAGCACCGAGCGAAGGCACGATAACGTACGGGATGTACTTCTCGTTTGCTTCCTGATCGAAATACTCCATCGAAACGCCCGAAGTGTTCTGATGCTGAGTCAGGTCGAAGTTGGTGCGGTCGGCAATGCCCCACAGCTCGCCCCAGCCGAACGGGAACAGGAACTCAATGTCGGTAGTGGCGTTGGAGTAGTGCGACAGCTCCTCCGGATCGTGGTCGCGCAGACGCAGGTTCTCGTCCTTCATGCCCAGATCCAGCAGGAACTTGTGGCAGTAGTCCTTCCAGAACTTGAACCACTCAAGATCGGTACCCGGCTTGCAGAAGAACTCGAGCTCCATCTGCTCGAACTCACGGGTGCGGAAGGTGAAGTTACCCGGGGTGATCTCGTTGCGGAAGGACTTGCCTACCTGACCAACGCCGAACGGGATCTTCTTGCGGGTGGTGCGCTGGATGTTCTGGAAGTTTACGAAAATGCCCTGTGCGGTTTCCGGACGCAGATACAGCTCATTCTTGGCATTCTCGGTAACACCCTGAAACGTCTTGAACATCAGGTTGAACTGGCGGATGTCAGTCCAGTTGTGCTTGCCGCAGGTCGGGCACGCAATCTCGTGCTCCTCAATGAATGCCTTCATATCAGCCTGACTGAGGGCATCAACGCTCTTGCCAAGGTCGTAGTTATTCTCGGCACACCAGTCCTCGATGACCTTGTCTGCGCGGAAACGCTCCTTGCATTCCTTGCAGTCCATCAGCGGATCAGAGAAGCCGCCAACGTGGCCGGAAGCAACCCAGGTCATGGGGTTCATCAGGATAGCGGAGTCCAGACCTACGTTGTACTGGCTCTCCTGCACGAACTTCTTGCGCCATGCTGCCTTGACGTTGTTTTTGAATTCAACGCCGAGCGGGCCGTAGTCCCAAGTGTTGGCAAGGCCACCGTAAATCTCCGAGCCGGGGTACACGTAGCCGCGACCCTTACACAGAGCTACGATTTTGTCCATTGTTTTTTCGCTGTTTTTCATTGTAATTCTCCTTTTGGCGCATCTGGCTGATGCACGCATTTTTTTGCTCTGCACAGGAAAAAGTGCTTGACATGAAATTATTCTACCGTTATAATTAGTAATTGTCAAGGGTAGTTTAACGAATTAAACGAACAGAATGCAGTTTGATCGTCAAACGCCTGTTGAAGTGAGTATTTGGGCGATTAGCTCAGTTGGGAGAGCGCTGCGTTCGCATCGCAGAGGTCGAGAGTTCGAATCTCTTATCGTCCACCATAACGCGAAGATACGAACTTTTTCGTAGTTCGGAATGTTTTCGCACGAACCATTAGAATAGAGCATACCTGATTGCGGGTGTGCTCTTTTTCTTTGTCCTCATCTCTGTTATAATGAAAACATAGGATTGGAGGATATAGGAATGGATTCAAGAAAAATTCTTGTCGGTGAAAAATACCTGCACTTCAAGAACAAACTGTATCAGGTGCTTGCCATCGCTACGCACACAGAAACCGGCGAACCGCTGGTCATTTATCAGGCGCTCTACGGCGACTTCAAAATTTATGCACGGCCGCATGATATGTTCGCCTCCGAAGTGAATCATGAGAAGTACCCCGATGTTACGCAGCGTTTCCGCTTTGCTCATGTAGTCTTTGACGGAGATATGCCGAAGCCAACGGAATAAAAGCAGCCCCTAAGTGGCCGAATTGAACACTTAGGGGGCTTGTGGGTTTACGCTGTGACAACATAAACCAAGTTAATGTATCAGTTTGCAACCATATTGTCAAGATTTTTTATTGACATTTATTCCGTTCGAACAATGTAACACAGAAGTAACTTTACAAACCTCCCATATCGTGGTATCATGATATGTATCACGGTGAGGGAGGTTTTGCCATGGCTGTTGATAAAAAGGGCACAAAGCAGATCGCTGCCAACAAAAAGGCATGGCATGACTACTTTGTCGAGGAAAAATATGAAGCAGGCATCGAGCTTGCAGGCACAGAGGTCAAGTCCATCCGTCTGGGACAGATCAATCTCAAGGATTCCTACTGTTCATTCAAGGACGGCGAGATTTTCGTGCGCGGAATGCATATTTCGCCGTATGAAAAGGGCAATATCTTCAATAAAGATCCTCTGCGTGTACGCAAGCTGCTGATGCACAAATGGGAGATCGTGAACCTGTTCAGCAAGACCAAGCAGGACGGTTATTCGGTCATTCCGTTGGCAGTCTATTTCAAAAGCTCGCGTGTCAAGGTCGAGATCGGCCTGTGCAAGGGCAAAAAGCTGCACGATAAGCGTGACAGTATTGCCGCACGCGATGCAAAACGCGAAATGGACCGCGCGATGAAAGAGCGTAATCGTTGATAAAAACCGGAAAACTGAGCATCGGAGAACATTCTCCATTCTCCATTTTCAAATGGGGCCGTAACGGGTTCGACGGGGGTGTTGAAGCCGGGATAGCGGGCCGCAGCGGGGATCTGCGATAAAAGCTCCAACTGTTTATAAATTAAACAACAACAATTATACTCTTCAGGCTGCCTAATTAAGGCTTAGCCCGTCGGCTCAGGGAGGACCACGGCTCAGAGATCCGGCGTCGATCAGTGGTGAACGTGTACGGGGTAAGAGTTGCCTCCGTCATGTAACATGACTCTACCAAAACGGCAAGCCTGTTTGTCGGCGTGCCGCGGCGGGAATCTTAATCGACAAACTGCGCCCGGAGAAATCCTCGTGGATGCACTTTCGGACAGGGGTTCAACTCCCCTCGGCTCCACCAGAACGCGAAGATACGAACTTTTTCACAGTTCAAAATATTTTCGCACCAACTATCAAAAAGAGCATACCCAATCGCGGGTATGCTCTTTTTCTTCCCCAGCAAAGCAAAATCCCTCTCGGTTCGAGAGGGATTTTATGATTCTGTCCAGTCTTACTGCTCACGGAAATGTACTTCGCCGGTTTCGGCATCCATGCCGTCCACGATGGCGAGCGACTCGAGCTGATAGCCGAGATTGCGGATGATGCGGCCGCCCTGCTGGAAGCCCTTCTCCACCGCAATACCGATGCCTTCAACGGTGCCGCCGGCCTGTGCCACGATCGAGATCAAACCCTGCAATGCACAGCCGTTTGCCAGAAAATCATCGATAACGAGCACATGATCGTCCGCGCTGAGGAACTTTTTAGACACGATGACCTGATTCTTGCATTTGTGCGTAAAAGACTCGACCTCGGCAACGTACACCTCGCCATCGATATTCACGCTCTGTGTTTTCTTCGCGAACACGACCGGCACATTAAAGTGGCGTGCTACGATGCAGGCAATGCCGATGCCGGATGCCTCGATAGTCACGATCTTGTTGATCGGCTTGTCCGCAAAACGGCGCTTGAACTCCTCACCCATCTTATCGAACAGGTCAATGTCCATCTGGTGGTTCAGAAAGCTGTCCACCTTGAGGATATTTCCCTCTTTCACAATGCCGTCCTTAACGATTCGCTCCTCTAAAAAGTTCATGTTTCCACTCCCTGTTTTTGCTATATTTTCATCAGCGCTGTAACAGCTTTTTGGTATTCTATGATTGTACTATATTTCGACCGGTTTTTCAATCCTGCTCAGCGCTTATTCCGCATTTTCTTTTTCCGTGTACTGCGAGAGCACACGCTCCACCTCTTCACGGGTGCCGACGGCGTTGATGAACTCCAGCAGTGCGTTTGCTGTCATGTGGGCGGGCAGCTCGAGCGCCTGCAAAACGGCTGCACGCCGCGCCGCGCTGTCCGGCCGCCCGGACAGTCCCCACTCGTAAAAATCCGCCTTGGTGATGAGCGGCTGCGCGGATGCTCCCGCCTCGTCCTGCTCCTCAAACGTTGCACCGGCGCGGCGCAGCGCCTCGAGAATGATCTGCGGCCGCATTCCCTCCACGCCCAGCTTGCCCTCCTTGGAGCCATGCCGCTTGCGGCGTTCCTTGCCCGCAATATCGGGCACATACGCCTGCTTGACACCCCCTTTGGGCAGTGCGCCCTTGAGGTAGTTGCGGATGACGAAACCCGCGCCGTCGCTGTCTGTCAGCACGATCAAACCGCGTGTCTGCGCGATGCGCCGCAGCAGCTTGAGCTGGTCTTTATTGTTGAAAATTCGGAAACCGCCGCTTTCCAGCACCACGGTATCCACCACCTGCCGGACGGTGTTGATGTCATACCGTCCTTCGACTAAAATCGCCTCTTTGATGCGCGTCATTTCTTATCCCCTTTCAGCTCTGCCGCCATCGCCAGCAGTGTCAGCTCGATCTGCTTCTGCCGATCCGCCGCGCTGCCTTTGAGCGCCGAATCGGTTTCCGCGCACAGCGAGGCCGCCTTACGCAGCCAGCTGAGCGGAACGCGCCGCGCCGCATTCTGAATCTGCCTGGCGTAATACGGCGACTTGGAGCCGATCATCTCCATCAGCTGTTTTTCGCCGCCGCGGTTCTCCGCGCACAGCTTGGCCGCGTACAGACGCTGGATGTGCCGCGTGATGGCCGAGAAGATCATCACCTCGTTGTTTTTCTGCGCCAGCAGCTCGCCGACAAGCGCAACAGCACGCTCGAACTTGCCCGCTGTCACGGCATCGGTCAGGTCGAACACCACAGCATCCAGCACGGGCGAACACACCGCATCGATGTTGTAGCGCTTGACAACGCCGGTCGTCGTGTGCGCCGCCGCCTTTTCCATCTCACCTGCAAGATTGGTCATCGAGCTGCCGCACAGGAAGATCATGTACGAAGCATCCTCCGGCGCGATCATGCAGCCAAGCGCTTTGGCGCGGCGCTCGAGCCACGCCACCAGCTCCTGCTCATTCGCGTAGGCAAACTCCGCAAAGCACGCGCACTTTTCGAGCGCTTTGTACAGCTTGGTGCGCTTGTCCGGCTTGCCGTCCAGCACATCGTAGTAGAACACAAGGCAGACATACTCCGGCAGATCGCTGAGCAGTCCGGGCAGCACATCAGAAAAGCCCGCCGGCGGCTTGAACAGATCAAAATCCGTCACGATGATGAGTTTTTTGTCCGACATCGCCGGATAGCTGTCGATGGCCTCGGTCAGTGCCTCCGGTGTCAGCGCCTTGCCCTCGAACTCGATGAGATTGAAGTCCGCGAACGTTTCGTCCACCACTTTCTGCCGCAGCTGCCGCAGATAATATTCCTTTAGATAGCTCTCCTCGCCCGAAATGATGTACAGCGGCGCAAATTCGCCGTTTTTCAGATCGCGGATGAGCTGTGATTTTCCGTTTGGTCTGGTTTCTTTTGCCGCCATGTCTTTACTCCTTTTTGAACTGCCGCGTGATCTCACCTGCAACATAGGTGCTCTGTACGTCCAGTCCTTTATATGAACGCAGACCCTTTTCCGAGCCTGTTGCCAGCATGATCTGCTGTGCGCCTGCCGCCTCGGCGGCCTCCCGCAGTACTGCATCCTCCTCCAGATGGTTCGCGCTGAACACCAGCTCCGCTGCGGCGGGCAGTGTATTTTCTTCCATATAAGCCGCCAGCTGCTTTGCGGTCGGGCTGTGCAGAATGAGCGCCTGTCCATCGATGCATACGCCCAGCTTGCCGTCCGTTACGGGAAACAGCATCACCGGCGCAATGCCGGTATCGAGCGTGTACGCCTCCGCAACCTCCTGCGCACCGTTTTCCCGCACGAATGCCAGCAGATCGGCGTTGGTCTGGCGTTCCTGACAGTTCGCAGGCATGAGCAGCGTGCCGACCTCGACCGTTTGCATCAGCTCAGGCAGATCGCGTGTGTGACCGCGGTCCACCGCTGTCAGCACAACGGTATCCAACCGCCGGATACCGTTCCAGCGCATCCATTCGCGCACCTGCCGCGCCGCATTGTGATAATTGCCGCTGCCCGCGCAGTCGATCAGCACCGCACGTTCGGTATCCGAGAGCAGCACGGCCTGTCCTGCACCGCAGGGCAGATAGGTAACGCTGTAACGACTGTTCTGGAGCTGCACCTCAGCGATGCACAGTCCGGTCAGTACCACCGCCGCACCCGGCAGGACATACCGCCAGCGGATGCGCTTGCCGATGGTCAGCCACACAACGAGCGCCGCGAACACCAGTCCGAGTGCTGCAAGGCCGAACGTATTGTTTGGATGCAGCGTGCCGAAGCCGAGATCGGCAACCGTGTTCGCTGCCCACAGAATGTACGTCAGCATGGGCCGCACCACCCGCGCCAGCAGCGGCACGAGCGCCGGACACACCGCCGAGGCAAGGCACAGCAGAAGTCCGCCGACAAAGCAGAGCGATGTGACACCGACCGTCAGCAGGTTGCTGATCGGCGACAGCACGGACACCGCGCCGAACGAGGTCAGCAGGATGGGCGCCGTGCAGATGGAGGCACAGACGGTACAGCTGAGCGCGCCGCTCACCGCTGCGATGAGCTTACGCACCGGTGCCGGCGCACCCGCAAACGGATGCGCCATCGCGTGCTGCATTTTCATCGAGAACAAGATCAAGCCCAGCGTGGAGGCGAACGACAGCTGCAAGCCCACGCTCGCAATGGCATACGGATTGACCGCCAACAATATCGCCAGCGCAGCCAGCAGTGCATCCAGACTGTTCGCGCGTTTGCGGGCTGCAAATCCGCCGGCTGCCGCCAGATACATCAGCGCCGCACGCAGTACGGACGGCGTTGCGCCCGCGATGGGCACAAACAGCAGCACCAGCGGCACGGATACATACGTTCCCCACCGTTTGCCGAGCAGCAGCGTACAGAACCCGACCAGAAAACCGATATGCAGTCCGGAAACCGCCGTCAGATGGCTGAGGCCCGCAATGCGGAATGCGGTCAGGTCGTCCTCGCTCATGTGCTTCGTGCCGCCGACCAGCAGACCGCTGAGAAGTCCGGCCTCGCGTTCCGGCAGCGCATCCTGCACCGCCTGTCGGCAGAACCGCGCGATACGCTGCGGCAGGAAGCGCAGACTGTCCCGTCGGGAATCGAGCAGCACGAACGCCTCCGGCTCGTTTTCATCATCCAGCACACACGAGGCGGTGACATAGCAGCCGTTCGAAGCCTGATAAGCCGCCCGGTCAAAGCCCTCGGTCGTGCCGGGCACGCGGAACTTGACAACAGCGCGCAGACGATCTCCTGCCTGCAAGGGCTGCTCGGTCAGCGGCAGATAACACCGTGTGCGGAACGTCCGTGCTCCCTCCAACTCGACTGCGAGCAGTGCCCGCTGGCTGTCGTCATACACCTCGCTGTCCTGCAAAACAGTGGCGGTGATCTCGCGCGGCTCATCGTCTGCCAATGCCCGCACCGGCTCGACCACCTACGACCGATACACGGCGAAGCCTGTCAGCGCCGCACACGCCGCCGCAAACACAGCGAACAGCGTAAGCAGGCGTTTGCTCCGCCCTTTCGACACCAGCACGCCGAACAGCAGCACAGCCAGCATCGGCAGGACGACACGCAGGCTGACCGGCATCTCCAGACAGACCGCAGCATACAGCGCAGCCGCCGCAGGCGGCACCAGGTAAAGCAGAGGACGTTCGCGCATCGGGCTCACTCCTTTGGGCTTGTATAGTGTTATTATAGCAAAAACAGCCGCGCACCGCAACCGCCGGTACGGCTCACAGCGTGCTCCGCCGGAACTGCGTGGGCGAAGCGCCCGTCTTGTCGGTAAATGCAGTGATAAAATTGACTTCACTGCGGTAGCCTACCCGGAACGCGATCTCCTTGACCGACAGCGTTGTGGACTGCAATAACGCCTTGGCCTCATCGATACGGTGCAGCATGATGTATTCATGCGGTGAAAATCCGGTCGTGCTGCGGAACAGCCGCGAGAAGTGCGACGGACTCAGGCTGACCGCGTTTGCGACCTGCTCGACCGACAGCGGCTCGAACAGATGTGCACCGATGTACTGCACTGCCTGTGCGATGGCATCGTTTTGCCGGTCAGGCCCGGCCTGTGCCGGGAAAAGCAGCCCGCACAGCAGCCCGTAAATGCGCTGTGAGCGCTCGATCTCGGTCATGTCACCGGTACGCAGACCGGAAATGATCTGCGCGAGCTCCTGCTCGACCCGCAGGTTCGCCGGCGGCGTGAGCACCGGCCGTCCGCCGCGAAACGCGAGGATCTGCTCAAAGAACGCTGCGGAGTTTGCTCCTTCAAAGTGTACCCACATCGCCTCGGCATCGCCCGCAGTGTAAAAATGGTGCGGACGGCGGCAGTCCACCAGTGCGGCCTGTCCGCGCTCGGCGCAGTAGAGCTGATCGGTTTCAAAATACATCGCGCCTGACCGGATATAGGCCAGAAAAAAGTTCTTGTGGCTCTCCTGATGGGCAATATCGCAGCTGTCGAGAAAATTGTATCGTGCATCATAGTAATAGTGCCCCACACGGGTGACATAGTAGAACAGCCGCCGCGCCGTTGCGGACGGCGTAGCAAAAAAACGCTCGGAGCGCGACAGTACACCCGGCTCATTCAAAACTTTCACAGCACTCCCTCCCTCTTCTCTATGATAGCACAAAATATGAATAGATTGCAGTGTTTTGTTATTGCCATTTGAAAGAAAATCCGGTATGCTGTTGTCACAGACGAAAAAGCGAAACCGGAAATGCGGTTTTCCTCCGGTTTCCCGCTTTCACAAAAGGGGTTTTTGTGATGATAAAGGAAAAGACGTTTTATAAGTCGTTCATGGTGCTGGCACTGTCGCTGGCGCTGCAGAACCTGCTCACCTACGGTGTGAACCTGATGGACACCATGATGCTCGGCCGGTACAGTCAGGATGCGATGGGCGGTGTCAGCCTGTGCAATCAGGTGCAGTTTCTGCTGCAAATGCTGGTCGTAGGCGCGGGTGAAGGTGCAGTCGTCATGGGCTCGCAGTACTGGGGCAAAAACAGGCTGGAGCCTATCCCGCACATCATCGGCGTGGCGCTGCGCTTCGGCGGCGCACTGGCCGTGCTGCTGTTCGGCATCGTGCTGTTCTTCCCGCACCAGCTGCTGTCGCTGCTGTCCAACTCCGCGCCCGTTATCGCAGAGGGCGAAAAGTATTTCCAGATCATCTGCTTTACTTACGTTATCTTCACGGTGACGAACATCCTCGTTGCTTCGCTGCGGTCGATCGGCGTGGTAAAGATCGGCTATATCATTTCCGGCTCGACGCTCGTTATCAACGTGTGCCTGAACTACTGCCTGATCTACGGCCACTTCGGCTGCCCGGAGCTGGGCGTGCGCGGCGCGGCCATCGCAACGCTGGTTTCCCGCACGGTGGAGCTGCTGATCGTCATCTACTACCTGAAATTTAAGGAGCACAAGCTCAATCTGACCCTGCACAAGCTCATCCACATCGATACCAGCTATGTGAAGGACTATATGCACGTTTCCCTGCCGGTGCTCATCAATCAGGCTCTCTGGGGTGTCGCGCAGATGGTGCAGACCGGCATCCTCGGCCACCTCGGCGGCGATGTTACCGCCGCGAACGCCATCGCCGTGCAGGTCTATCAGGTGCTCTCCGTTGTGTGCTACGGCGCAGCATCGGCTTCGGGTATCGTGGTCGGCCGCACCATCGGCGAGGGCAACGAGCAGAAGCTGCGCCCGCTGGTACACACTTTGCAGGTCGTGTTCGTGTCCATCGGTCTGTGCTCGGGCTTTCTGATCTTCATTCTGCGCGCACCTATCCTCGCCATCTTCGGCGGCACGCTCACCGAAGCAGCGTATCGCTACTCGCAGCAGTTCATGCTCATCCTCGCCATCACGACGGTCGGCACCTCGTACCAGATGGCGTGTGACAACGGCATTATCCGCGGCGGCGGCGACACCGCATTCAGCGCAAAAATGAACCTCATCAGTATGTGGTGCATCATCGTGCCGTTCTCGGCCATGGCGGCGTTCTGGTGGAAGTTCCCGCCGATCGCGGTGTTCTTCCTGCTCAAGTGGGATCAGCTCTACAAGGCTATCCCGGTGGCTATCCGCCTGCACAGCTGGAAGTGGGTCAAGAAAGTCACCCGGCCGGATACGGCGGAGGGTTAAAACGAAAATTTCCTATCTCTCTCTTTTGGGACCCGCCGAAAGGCGGGTCCTTCCTTTGTCATAGGCTTGCAGATTTTGATTTGTCGGCGTGCAAATAGAGAATTGAAAATGGATAATGGAAAATGAAACATATCCGTAGGGCGCGACGACCTCGGCGCGCCTTTCCCCTCCGACCTGCACATTCCATCCCGTAGGGGCGGCCAATGGCCGCCCGCGCATCCGGTTTCCATGTCATCGGGCGCGCAATGCACGCCCCTACGGGCGACATGGTGCATATGATTTTACGTTTCGGCGCGCCGAGGTCGTCGCGCCCTACGGGATAACGTATGCAATTCGGAGGATGATGGTGCACAATTCGGAGGGGAAACGGCGGGATGACCCCATCCCGCCGTTTCCCCAAAACAAGCACAACGCCGACAAATCAAAATTTGTTTTTCCATCCCCATGGAACCGGTAAATTCCGCGATTCCGGTTGACAACCGCCCTGAAAAGTGGCATAATAGATACGCAATACAGAAAATGCGATGAGGAAACGAGTTTTCCATCCCGCCGTTCCTTAGAGAGAGGACATCCGCTGCAAGTCCTCGTTCGGCACGGAAAACAGCCACTTCCGAGCAGTCTGCGACAAGCAGACCGCCCGATCCCCGATACCGGATCACCGAGATGTGTACGGCACTGCTGTGCACAGATCAAGGTGGTACCGTGGAAGTATGCTTTCGCCCTTGACGTTCGGGCGGAGGCTTTTTTCATTTTTCGGCACATTTTCTGTGATCATTTCGTAAATTCTTTTTTGGAGGAATCAATTCATATGCAGTACAGAGGACTCAATGAGCTGCGCGAAATGTACCTCAGTTTCTTTGAAACCAAGGGCCATCTTCGCCTGCCGAGCTTTTCGCTCATCCCGCAGAACGACCCGTCGCTTCTGCTCATCAACTCCGGCATGGCGCCGATGAAGCCGTTCTTCACCGGCGAGCAGGAGCCGCCGCGCCACCGCGTCACCACCTGCCAGAAGTGCATCCGCACCGGCGACATCGAGAACGTCGGCAAGACCGCACGCCACGGCACCTTCTTCGAGATGCTCGGCAACTTCTCCTTCGGCGATTACTTCAAGCGCGAGGCCATTCACTGGAGCTGGGAATTCCTGACGAGCCCCGAGTGGGTCGGCATCGACCCCGACCGCCTGTACCCGTCCATCTATGTTGACGATGACGAGGCGTTCGAAATCTGGAACAAGGAGATCGGCATCGCGCCCGAGCGCATCTTCCGCTTCGGCAAGGAGGACAACTTCTGGGAGCATGGCTCCGGTCCGTGCGGTCCGTGCTCTGAGATCTACTACGACCGCGGCCCCGAGTTCGGCTGCGGCAAGCCGGGCTGCACCGTCGGCTGCGACTGCGACCGCTACATGGAGGTCTGGAACAACGTATTCTCCCAGTTCGACAACGACGGCAACGGCAACTACACCGAGCTGAAGCAGAAGAACATCGATACCGGCATGGGCCTCGAGCGTCTGGCATGCGTGGTTCAGGGCGTCGGCTCCCTGTTCGACGTTGACACCGTGCGCAACATCACGAACAAGGTCTCCGAGATCGCCGGCAAGCACTACGGCGAGAGCGACAAGACCGATATTTCCCTGCGCGTTATCACCGATCACATCCGCTCCACCGTTATGATGATCTGCGACGGCGTTATCCCGTCCAACGAGGGCCGCGGCTACGTTCTGCGCCGCCTGCTGCGCCGCGCCGTTCGTCACGGCAAACTGCTCGGCATCGACAAGCCGTTTATGTCCGACGTCGCTTCCACCGTTATCAAGGAGTCCGGCGGCGCTTATCCCGAGCTGGTCGAGAAGCAGAAGTATATCCACAAGGTCATCGAGAACGAGGAAGCAAGCTTCAACAAGACCATCGACAGCGGTCTTGCTATCCTGAACGACAAGATCGCGGCTTCCGACGGCAAGGAGCTGTCCGCCGCCGACGCATTCCAGCTGTACGACACCTACGGCTTCCCGATCGACCTGACGCTCGAGGTTCTCGAGGAGCATGGCATGACCACCAGCCGCGAGGAATTCGACCGCCTGATGAACGAGCAGCGCGAGCGTGCCCGTGAGGACCGCAAGAAGATGGGCGACCTCGGCTGGCAGAGCGAGGAGCTCGGTCTCGACAAGTCCATCAAGACCGCATTCGACGGCTACACCACCCTCGAGGAGTCCGCAAAGATCCTTGCCATCGTAAACGAGGGCGAGGTTTCCGGCGCGGCTGCCAAGGGCGAGAAGATCACTGTTGTGCTCGACCGCACCCCGTTCTACGCAGAGATGGGCGGCCAGATCGGCGACCACGGCACGATTACCGGCAAGAACGGCGCCATGACCGTTTCCGACGTGCAGAAGACCAAGGACGGCAAGTATATGCACATCGGCGTTGTTACCGAGGGCGAGCTGTCCGTTGAGGACGAGGTTACGGCTTCTGTTGATGCGGCTTACCGTCAGGCCATCTGCCGTGCACATACCTCCACCCACCTGCTCCAGAAGGCGCTCCGCACCGTGCTGGGCGACCACGTTGAGCAGGCCGGTTCCTACACCGCAAACGACCACATCCGCTTCGACTTCACCCACTTTGCAGCACTGACCGCTGAGGAGCTGGCCAAGGTCGAGGATATGGTAAACGATGCAATTCTGGCTGGCAGCCCGGTTATCACCGAGGAAATGAGCATTGACGAGGCCAAGAAGAAGGGCGCTATGGCGCTGTTCGGTGAGAAGTATGGCCAGACTGTCCGCGTAGTACAGGCCGGCGACTCCATCGAGCTGTGCGGCGGCACCCACCTCGACAACACTGCCAAGGCAGGTTCGCTCAAGATCATCGGTGAGGCTTCTGTTGCCGCTGGCGTGCGCCGTATCGAGGCGGTGACCGGCAAGGCTGTTCTCAAGCTGATGAACGACCGTCAGGCCGTTCTGAATGAGGCTGCCGCAGCCCTCAAGACCAACCCGAACGAGCTGGCTGCCAAGATCGAGCAGCAGGTAAACGATATGCGCGCCCTGAACAAGAAGCTCGAAAAGATGGGCGCAAAGGTCGCTGCGATGCAGATGGTTGAC
>CAKSVR010000034.1 GCA_934504345.1 uncultured Agathobaculum sp.
TGCTTAACGCCCAGATCGACCTGTACGTCGTTGTTGGAAATGCCTACAACGGTGCCGGTTACCTTTTCTCCATTATTCAAAGTCTTAAAGGACTCCTCCAGCATTGCTGCAAAGTCCTCACCAGTTTCAATCTTGGTTTCTTCGCTCATCATGTTACTGACCTCCTTAATTATCCATGCCGGTGTGGATGCTCCTGCCGTGATCCCGATGTGCTGATGCTGCCCGGGCTCCTGCGTAGTAAGCTCGGCCGCGTCCTCGATGTAGAGCACATTCGAGCACAGCGAGCGGCTGATCTCGTACAGCCGTTTGGTGTTGGAGCTTTTTTTATCTCCTATCACGATCATTTGATCCGACGCACCGGCAAGCAGACGAGCCTCCGACTGGCGCTCATCCGTCGCTTTACATATTGTATCAAAAATTTTGAGGTTTGTACACCTTTTTTTTAAAAGACCGACGGAAATATTCCAAATCGACCGGTTGACAGTGGTCTGTGCCACCACCGAAATGGCTTTATTTTCCATTTCTGGCTGTTCCGCGAACGCTTCCGCCTGTGCTTCATTCTCCAGCACGACCGATGCGCCGCACCAGCCCTGAATGCCCACAACCTCCGGATGTCCGGCGCTGCCGAGTATAACGACCAGCTGGCCGTTTTTGCTCTCTTTGTTCGCGATACTGTGGATTTTCCGCACAAACGGGCACGTTGCGTCAAATATCGTGCAGTGTTTGTCCTCCAGTCTGGTGTACACATCCCGCGGTACACCGTGTGCGCGAATGAGTACGCGCGCACCATCCGGGATGTCCTCGAGCGTGTACGCAGTGCGTACACCGAGCTTCTCGAGCCGCTCGATCTCATGCATATTGTGAATAATTTCACCATAGGCATAAATTTTTCCGCCCTGCCTGGCCTGCTGCTCGGCAAGGTCCACCGCACGGCGCACGCCGAAGCAGAATCCGGCGGTCTTGGCTACTGTTACGCTCATACCTGCTCCTTCAGCGCATAGATGCGGTGCAGAATGTCGTCCGCGATCAGGCCGTAGTCCTTCTGCTTGGGATCGGGCGTGAACGGCTTGCCGATCACGACAGTCGCCTTGCAGCGGAAGCCCTTGCCCTCCGAAATGTACATCGGCAGGATGGGCGCGCGGGTCTTGACCGCCAGCATGGCCGCACCCTTCTTGGTTTCGCCCTCGGCGGCGTGGCGCGTGCCCTGCGGGAAGATGATGAGCTTCTGACCGGCACGGACCGAGCCGAGCGCGGTCTTGATGGCGGTGATGTCCGCGCCCTCACGGTCGACCGGGAACGCGCCGAGCGCCGCGATCAGCCACGCGAATATCTTCTTTTGGAACAGCTCTTTTTTCGCCATCAGCCGTATCGGTGTCCTGCCGCTGAGCGCGACCGCCGCGAACGGCGGGTCGGACAGCTGCACATGGTTCGGGCAGACAACGCAGCCGCCCTCCGGGATGTTCTCGCGCCCGATGACGCGATACCCAAAGAAAATATGGAACGCCAGTGCTATCAGCGGCACAACCAAAGCCTGGAACCAGCGGTGATACTTGAACTTCATGCTTTCTCCTCCGTTTTTTCACGAATGATGTGCAGAACGGCCTCGATGCTCTCCTCGAGGGTCAGCTCGCTGGTGTCGAGCAGCACGGCATCGTCCGCCTGCTTGAGCGGCGCGACCGCGCGGGTCATGTCCTGTCTGTCCCGCTCGTTGATGTCGCGCAGGATGCCGTCCATCGTCACCTGCTGACCTTTCTCGATCAGCTCCTTGCAGCGGCGCTCCGCGCGGGACTGCGCCGAGGCGGTCAGGAAGATCTTGACCGGCGCATCCGGCAGGATGACCGTGCCGATGTCGCGGCCGTCCATCAGGATATTGCCGTTCTTCGCCATATTGCGCTGGGTTTCCAGCAAAAACTGCCGTACTTCCGGCACGGCGGACACCTTGGAGGCATAATAAGAGATCTCCGGCGTGCGGATGGCCTCGGATACGTCCTCGCCGTTCAGGAGCACGCGCTGCGCGCCGTCGCGATAGGTCAGACGGATGTCGATCTCCGGCAGCGTGGCCTTGATGCCCTCGATGTCCTCGCCCGCAATGCCCTTGCGGCACACGGCCAGACCAATCGAGCGGTACATCGCGCCCGTATCCACATATACATAGCCCAGCTTTGCCGCTGCGGCGCGTGCCACGGTGGACTTGCCCGCACCGGACGGGCCGTCAATGGCAACTGAAATGTACTTCATCGTTATCCCTCCTCCGCAGCCGACAGGCCCGCCAGACGGCCCGTGGACCACGCGATCTGCAAATTAAAGCCGCCGGTGTAGGCATCCACATCCAGCACCTCGCCCGCAAAGTACAGGTGCGGCAGCTTTTTGGACTCCATCGTCTTTGGGCTGACCTCGCGGATGGACACGCCGCCCGTGGTGATGATGGCCTCCGCGATCGGGCGCTTGCCCGAAATCTCGACCGGGAACGCCTTGAGCACGCGCAGCAGCGCCGCTCTCTGCGCCTTGGTGATGGAATTGACCTTTTCGCGCGGGTCGATGCCGCTCTTTTCGATCACGACCGGGATCAGCTTCTTCGGGAGCAGCTCACCGAGCGCGTTGATGAAATCGCTGTTCTTGTGCTTGTCAAAATCGCTCAGCAGGCGCTTGTCCAGCGTTTTTTCGTCCAGTGCGGGCTTCAGGTCGATCTCTACGCGGTACTTTTTGCTGCCGAAGTGGCGCATATGCGCGCTCGCGGACAGCACCAGCGGCCCGGACAGGCCGAAATGCGTGAACAGCATCTCGCCGAAGTCCGAATAGAGCTTTTTATCGTTCTCATATACGGTCAACTGCACGTTACGCAGACTGAGGCCCATGAGCTGCTGACAGGTATCACCGTCCTCGACCAGCGGCACGAGCGACGGATTCGCGGGCACGAGCGTGTGACCCGCCTGCCTGGCAAAGCGGTAGCCGTCACCGGTCGAGCCGGTCTGCGGATAGGATGCGCCGCCGGTCGCGACGATAACGCAGTCCGCCTTGCAGGTCTTGTGTCCGGCACGAACGCCGGTGAGCACACCGTCCTCGATGACGAGCTCATCTGCGGTCGCGTGTACGATGCTCACGCCTGCCTTTTTCACCCACAGGAACAGCGCGTCGATGATGTCCGCCGCCTTGTCCGACTGCGGGAACACGCGGTTGCCGCGCTCGGTCTTGAGCGCCACACCGCGGCTCTCGAAAAAGTCCATCACATCCGCCGGGCCGAATCCGCCCAGCGCGGAATACAGAAAGCGCGGGTTGACCGGCACGTTACGCAGCACCTCCTGCACATCGCAGTTATTGCACACGTTGCAGCGGCCCTTGCCCGTGATGAACAGCTTGCGGCCGACTTTTTCGTTGGTTTCCAGCAGCGTAACGTGCGCGCCCTGCTCTGCGGCGGTTCCCGCCGCCATCAGTCCGGCCGCGCCGCCGCCGACTACGATAATGTTCAATTTATGTCGTCCTCCGGTTTTTCATATACGTCATATTCTTCCCAGATGCGCTCGAGCTTGTTGAACGTCTGCTCGATCTCGTCGCGGCGGCTCATGCCCACGGCGACGATCAGCGCGTTCACGACCGACAGCGGCGCTACCAGCGAATCGACAAAGCTGGCCATGTCGCTCCTTGCCAGCAGCACATGATCGGCCACGCGCGCCAGCGGCGAGAGCTGCGAATCGGTCAGCGCGATGACCCGCGCACCGCGGTCACGGGCGTACTTCATCGCGCTCAGCGTGCGCTTGGAGTATCGCGGGAAGCTGATGCCGAACAGCACATCGCCCGGGCCGACTCTCAGCACCTGCTCGAAAATCTCGCTCACGCTGTTCGTATGTACGAGCGTGACATTTTCGAACAAAAGGTTGAAGTAAAAGCCCAGAAAGCTCGCCAGCGCACTGGAAGAGCGCACGCCGAGGATGTAGATACGCTTCGCGCCCATCAGCGCATCGACAGCGCCCTGAAATGCATCGCGGTCGATCTCGTCCAGGGTCAGTCGGATCATGTCCATGTCCGCGTGGAGCACGGTCTGCAATACATCACGGCCGCCCATGCGGTCGCCCGCGACCTCCATGCGCTGCACCGAGGTCAGCTTGTTGCGTATCATCTCCTGCAAGGCGCGCTGGAGATGCGGATAGCCGTCGTAGCCCAGCTCGGTGGCAAAGCGCACGACTGTGCTTTCGCTCACGCCGACCGTTACGCCCAGACGGCTCGCCGTCATGAATGCGGCCTTGTCGTAGTGCTCTAAAATGAATCGCGCGATCTGCTTCTGGCCCTTGGAAAAGCCCGGCAGCTCGCTTTGGATTTTTGTTATCAGATCATTCATTACTATTCTCTCCTGCATTGCATCCTCTGCATACATTCCTGCATTTACGCATTACTATTGTAAGTGAACCTGCAAAAAAATGCAAGAGCATATGGGTGCAAATTGCAAAAATACGGGGAGAACCCCGGAAATTCCGGGGTTATTCCTGCACATCGGCGGCGATGTCCTGCAAATAACCGATCTCCTCATCGGTCAGCTCACGCCATGCGCCGCTCTTGAGGTGCGGGTCGAGCGGCATCGTGCCCATCGCCACGCGCTTGAGGCGGCGGACCTCCAGCCCGCACTTTTCGCACATCTTGCGGATCTGGCGGTTGCGGCCCTCGTGGATGGTCAGGCGCAGCTTGGCGCTCAGTTCATCGCGGTCGATGACAACGACCGTGGCTGGCTGGATGCGGTAGCCATCGATCTCCATCGGCTCTGCCAGCTTGGGGATGCTGTCGAGATTGCCGCGCACGCGCACCTCATAGTGCTTTTCCACCTCGTGGCGCGGATGGGTCAGCGCGTTGAGCAGATCGCCGTCATTGGTCAGCAGCAGCAGACCCTCGGAGTTGTAGTCCAGCCGGCCCACCGGCACGACACGCGCGCCGCAGCCGCGCACGAGGTCGGCAACGGTCTTGCGGCCGTGCTCGTCCTTCATGGTGGTGACATAGCCGCGCGGCTTGTACAGCATTAAGTACACTTTCTCCTCTGCGCCGCCGATGGGCTTGCCGTCCACGAAGATCTTGTCGCGGCGCGGGTCGGCCTTGTCACCGACCGAAGCCTTTTTGCCGTTGACCGTCACGCGGCCGTCATCGATCCAGCGCTCCGCCTCCCGGCGAGAACACAATCCTGCCTGTGCGAGCAGTTTTTGCAGTCTTTCTTCCATGTATAATTCCTCTTTCTCGATTAGTGTATTATGTAACGTTATTCCGTAGGGCGGGGTGCCCTCACCCCGCCGAATATAACGATATGCCGATGGCCTACAACGGCGGGATGAGGTCATTCCGCCCTACGATGCAGGTTAATTAGCCGGTAATTCGTTCAATGATTCGTTCTACGATACCCTTTTCTTCGACTGGCAATAACGATTCCCCGCCGTAAACCAACGTATCCCGTGCCAGCACGGCATCGCCTAAACGATACTCGACCGAACCGGCGTGCGCCGTCCGCACCACGGGCGCGTAGCACAGCTTTTCGCCGTAGCGCACCCGCTCGAGCTTGTCCTTTTCACCGGGCAGCAGATACGCTGTCACGGTATTCTTCGCAATGAGCGGCACAGAGGCCGTATCGCCGCCGAACACCCGCGCGTTCGTGATGGTTTCGCCCGCCGTGTGCAGCGTGACCTCGCTGTACTGTGCAAAGCCTGCATCGAGCATCTCCATGTGGTCGTTCCAGTCGTTCGGGTCATTAAGCGTCACCGCGATAAGGGTACGTCCGTTCCGCTCCGCCGCCGACACCAGACACCGCCCGGCGGCCCGCGTGAAGCCGGTCTTGACGCCGACAGCACCGTCGTACATACTGAGCAGCCGGTTATGGTTCGTCAGCGTGTGGCCGCTGACTGTACAGCTTTTGGTCGAAACGATCTGCCGGAACACCGGGTCCTTGAGGGCCGCCGCCGTGATCTTCGCCAGCTCGTGCGCGGTGGTATAGTGCGTATCCGACGGCAGGCCGTTCGGATTGTCGAAATGCGTATCCGTCAGGCCGAGTTCGGCCGCTTTGGCGTTCATTTTGCCCACGAATGCGCTCATGCCGCCGCATTCTCCGGCGATAGCCACCGCCGCATCATTGCCCGAGGCGAGCATCAGCCCGTACAGCGTATCCCGCAGAGAGAGCCTTTCGCCCGCCTGCAAGTACATGGACGAGCCCTCGACCGCCGCGTACTCGGGCTTTACGGTATATATCCGGTCGAGATCGCCCTCACCGAGCGCCACGAGCGCCGTCATGATTTTCGTAGTCGAGGCCATCGGCAGCCGCGCATCCGCGTTCTGCTCGAACAGCGTTTCGCCCGTGTCCGCATCGATAACGACCGCGCCCCGTGCGCTCACTGCTCCGGCTCCCGGCAGAACGAGCACCAGCAGCAGTACGCAAAACAGCTTTTTCACATTGCACCTCTCCCCGCATAACAAAACCTACTCAGCATTCACGCGAGTAGGTTTTGCGGGAAAACGAGGTTTTATTCCTCCTCGGACGGGGTTTCCTCCGACTCGTCGAGCTTGCCCTTGCGGCCCTCGACAAAGCTCGTCACCTTGTTGATAGCGCTCGGAATCATTTCGACCAGACGATCCACCGTATCGGATGCCTGTGCGTTGATGCCGAGGATATTCGCGCTGCCGTCCTTGCCGATGACAAGGAAGCACACCGGCGAAACCGTCACGCCCGCGCCGCTGCCGCCGCCGAACGCCAGAGGAGAGCCCGCCGCCGCGTGCTTGGACGAGAACTCGCTGCCGCCCGCGCCGAAGCCGAACGACACCTTGGACACCGGGATGACAGTCGTGCCGTCCGCCGCCACGATGGGATTGCCGATAATGGTATTCACGTCCACCATTTCCTTTATCTTGGACATGGTTTCGGTCATCAGATCGCTGATAGGATGATGTTCACTCATAGTTTCCGCCTCCAGATTATCTATTATTTGAAATATTTCTTATATATCGCATACATGGGCTTTCCGTGCCGCAGCAGCACCCGAATGAGCGAAACCGGCCGTATCGTGCAGTGTACGGTGAACGCCCACTCGGTGTGGTCGGCATCGAAATCCGCATCTACGCTGACATGATAGTCATGCATATCGAAAGTATTCTCCAAAAACGGCACCAGAATACCCGCGAGTGCAGCCGACTGCCCGAGCAGGATGCCGGTCTGCGCCGCATCATCCGTGCCGATGAGCACACGCGCGCGCAATCTGCTCACGCGGATGCGGTCGGTCAGGTCGCTGAGGAAGTCCCGCACAGCGCCCGCTATCTCTCCGACATCAAAGCCGTCCTTCGGCCGGGAAAAGCTGACTTTTCCGGATTTTTTCTCCGTTTTTTTCTCGTCCTCACTTTTTTCGGATGCGGCTTCGTCTTTTTTCTTTTTCAGGTGGCGCGGCTTCGGGTACAGCGGGATGCGGATGGGCCCGTATCGCGCCTCCACGCTCACCTCGCCGGTCGCGCCGACCGCCTCGATGCCCGCCCGGATATTGAGCAGCACGAGCACAAAAATCAGCGCCAGCAGCACGATACCGAGCAGAATGCCGAGTATCCAGCACAAGATCGTCAGCATCGGCATCACTCCGTTTCCGGCGGCACGCTCTCGCCGCTGAGAAACCGGAGCTGCTCTCCGGGCGGTGTTTCGTGCAGCGTGCCGTCCATGTTGAGCTCCATCTGCTCGTTTTCCTCGAGCGCCGGCAGCGCGGGCAGTTCATCGATGCTGCTCAGCGAGAAACTGCGTAAAAACTGCTCGGTCGTGCGGAACAGCACGGGTCTGCCGGGCACATCCAGCCGTCCGGCCTCCTCGATGAACCCTTTTTCTGCCAGACTGCTGACCGTGTTGGCCGAATCTACGCCGCGCAGCTGATCGATGAACGCGCGTGTCACCGGCTGGCGATAGGCGATGATGGTCAGCACCTCGAGTGCGGCAGGCGACAGCGACGGCGGTCTGCGCGACTCGGTCACGCGGCGCACATACGGCGCGTACTGCGGCCTTGTCGCCAGCTGGAGCTTGTCCTCCAGCCGCAGGAGCAGGATGCCGCGGTTCTCGAAGTCGTAGCGATCCTCGAGGGCGGCCGCCGCCGTGAGCAGCTCGGCGGGCGTGGTTTCGAGCGCCGCCGCAAGCCGTTCGATGCTCACAGCATCGCCTGCCGCGAACAGCACGGCTTCCAGCCCGGCCTCGAGCGGAGTCATGCCGCCGTTATTCTGTGTTGTCATTTGTCAGCATCAGCTCCATCTCCTCGCCGTCACCCTCCAGACGGATGCGGCGGTTTTTGGACAGCTCCAGCACGGCCAGAAAGGTCGCCACGATCTCCGAACGGTCCTTTGCATCATCGAACAGCCGCAAAAACGGCACGCGGATGCGGTGCAGGAACCGTTTGAGGATGGCCGTCACGCGGCCCTCGACCGGCGCTGGCTCCCGCCCGACAATGCCCGAAAAGGCACTCGCCGGAGGCGGCAGTCTGCGCTTGGTGCGCCGCAGCATCTTGTTCGCCGCACGGATGAGGTCGTTCACCGTGTGGTGATACTCCACCGGCCCGTCCTCGCGCGGCTCGGGCTGCTTTACGAAAATATCCCGGCCGTTCTCGTTCTTTTCCGCGAAAAACGCGGTCGCACTCTTGAGGCGCTGGTATTCGAGCAGCAGCTCGACCAGTCCGGCACGCGGATCGTCCTCGGGCTCGTCCTCCTCGTGCTTCGGCAGCAGCATCTTGGATTTGATGTACACCAGCTGCGCCGCCATCGCGATGAAGTCGCCCGCAACGTCAAGATCCATGCGCTCGGCCTCGTGCAGCACGGCCATGTACTGCTCGAGTATCTCCGCGATGGGAATATCGTAGATGCTCACCTTGTTTTTGGAGATCAGGTGCAGCAGCAGGTCGAGCGGGCCGTCAAAATTGTCTAAGTGAAATTCCATAGACTTACAAAAATAGGCTGACGCAGTTCACCGCCAGCGTCAGCACGCCGCTCTGCACCAGATTCATGATGCCGTCCAGCCAGCCGCGCCACAGCGCAAGGATGAACACCAGCAGGATGATATTCTGATACTTTTGCAGCTTCAGCGACCACGAAAACGGCAGGAATGCATCCACCACGCGCGAGCCGTCCAGAGGATGCACCGGGATGAGGTTGAATACGCCGAGGCCCACCGACATACTCGCCACGATGGCAAGAAACTGCGCCAGCGACCACATAAACGCGCTGCTACCGTTCATACGCACGACAAAATACAGGCAGTACGCCGCAAATGCCGTGATAAAATTCGAGATCGGGCCGGCCAGCGCGGTCAGCGCCATACCCCATCGACGATTCTTGAAATTGGCGATGTTCACCGGCACCGGCCGCGCCCAGCCGAAGCCGAACAGCAGCAGGCACACGAAGCCCATCGGGTCGATGTGCGCCAGCGGCGAAAGCGTTACACGGCCGGAGTCGCGCGCCGTGCGGTCGCCGAGCAGATATGCCGCACCGCCGTGGGCGCTCTCGTGGATGGACAGGCACAGCACGATCGCGGGCAGCGAAAGCGCCAGTGTGATAAACGCAGAACGGATGTCACCGCTCATCAAAGCTCTCCAAAGCAAGCTGTTTCCTCCATTAAACTGTGATTCTGTGTTCTATATTACCCTATAATGGATTATTATAACACGGATAGTGCGTATTGTCACTTTATTCTTTCCATCAAGCGGCATTACGAGGAAATGTGTTGATTACCCCCCAATATCAGCACCCCATAATTCCTAATTGCTAATTCCTAATTCAATAAAATTAGCGCCACATTAACAGATTATCTGCTATAATTAACTTGTACATTTCTGTTTGGAGGACATACCATGAAACGACAGGACGGCAAACCGCGTTTGTTTTCGTTTACGCTGCGCGATCTTCTCATCTCCGCGGTGATATTTACCTGCGCGCTCGCGCTGTGCATCCTGCTGCGCCGTTTGGACAGCAGCGACGGCTTCGCCGCTCCGGTATTC
Source organism: uncultured Agathobaculum sp. (assembly GCA_934504345.1). Taxonomy (GTDB): domain Bacteria; phylum Bacillota; class Clostridia; order Oscillospirales; family Butyricicoccaceae; genus Agathobaculum. Next base: position 9,972 of record CAKSVR010000034.1, read on the forward strand.
GTGCTGGCGGTGCTGCTCATCTCGCGCTTTACCAACGGCTATGTTTTCGGCACGCTGGCCGCGATACTGAGCGTTGTCGGCATCAATTACATCTTCACATTCCCCTACTGGGAGTTCAACTTCACCATGACCGGCTATCCGCTCACCTTTCTGGTCATGCTGTGCGTGTCGCTCGTCACCTGCACGATGACGACCAAGATCAAGCAGCAGGAGCAGTTCCGCATGGAGAGCGAGCGCGAGAAAATGCGCGCCAACCTGCTGCGCTCGGTGTCGCACGACATCCGCACGCCGCTGACCTCCATCGTCGGCGCGACCTCGGCCGTGCTCGAAACGCCTGACCTTTCGCCCGAACAGCAGCGCCAGCTGCTCGAGGATGTGCGCGACGATGCACAGTGGCTCGTGCGCGTGGTCGAAAACCTTCTGTCCATCACCCGCATGGGCGAGGACCCCAAGCTGTCCAAGCAGCCCGAGGCCGCCGAGGAGGTGCTCGGCGAGGTGGCCCGCAAGTTCCGCAAGCACTATCCCGGAGTCAAGGTTTCGGTATCCGTGCCGGAGGAACTGCTCATCGTGCCGATGGATGCCATCCTCATCGAGCAGGTGATGACGAATCTGCTCGAAAACGCAGTGCGCCACGGCAAAAACACCACAAAGATCGCCCTTTCCGTCCGCCGAGAGGACAATAACGCCGTGTTCGCCGTGCAGGATAACGGCGGCGGCATCCCGAAAAAGCTGCTGCCCGTGCTGTTCAGCGGCACGCTGCGCCACAGCGATACACCCACCGGCGACGGCAAGCGCAACATGGGACTGGGCCTGTCGGTCTGCAGCGCGATCGTCCGCGCGCACGATGGCACAATGGCTGCTCAAAATAAAGACGACGGCGCGGAATTTACGTTCCGCCTGCCGATGATGGAACTCGAAAAGGAGCTGGAACCTTAAATGAATATTCGTGAAAAAGTACTGGTCGTGGAGGATGAAAAGAGCATCGCACATTTCATTTCCACTATTTTGAACTCCAACGGCTATGAAACGCTGCTCGCCCGCTCGGGCGCGGAGGCGCAGACCATGATCTCCTCGCACTGCCCGGATCTTGTCATCCTCGACCTCGGTCTGCCGGATATGGACGGCATCGATGTGCTGCGCGGCCTGCGCTCATGGTCGAGCCTGCCGGTCGTGGTGGTTTCCGCCCGCTCGCACGAGCATGACAAGGTGCAGGCACTCGACCTCGGCGCGGACGATTACTTGACAAAACCGTTCGGCACCGCCGAGCTGCTGGCGCGTGTACGCACCGCCATCCGCCACACGCGCACGACCTCGGCCAACAGCGAGATTGCCCAGCAGGGCACCTACACGGTCGGCGAAATGACCATCGACTACAACAAGCATCAGGTGCTCGTGCGCGGTGAGAACGTCCGCCTGACGCTGAGCGAGTTCCGCATCGTGGCGCTGCTCGGCAAGTTCGCGGGCAAGGTGCTCACCTACGATTACATCATCAAGGAGCTGTGGGGACCGCGCGCAGGCGGTGATAATCAGATTTTGCGCGTCAATATGGCAAATATCCGCCGCAAGATCGAGAAAAACCCTGCCGAACCGGAATATCTGTTCACTGAAGTCGGTGTGGGCTACCGCATGGCGGAAAACACAGATAATTGAAAATGGAGGATGTCGCCAGCCTTGCGTGAGTTCCGTCCGCGCTGCGACAAGCTCTCCTTGCGCGATACAATCATTTTCCATTTCCAAACAAAAATCCCGAACCAAACGGTTCGGGATTCAGTTTGTCAAAAAGTCGGTATTGAACCAATTTCATCATATCGCGCGGCAGCGCGCGTTAAATAGAATTTGCCGTGCAAATTCATAAAAAGGCAGGGCGTGTACCTGCCTTTTTATACCCTGAGAGGGAAAAAGTTTCCGTATGGGAACTTTTGGACGACTTTGGAACGGCCTACGGTCCGTTCCTGCTTGTCGGCGAAACTGTAGTTTCGCGACAGCCTGAAAAATCCCGAACCGGTTGGTTCGGGATTTCTTTTGTTCAGGTGAACTCCGTCGGGGAGTAAGTGCCGTCTGCGATCTGCTGTGCGACTTCATCCGTCAGGCCGTTGTAGACAACGCCCGGCTCCAGTGTGATGCCGTGGATAGCGGCCAGCTGGGAAACCGTAACGAATGCATACGTCTTGTCCGTGCGGCTTTGCAGCTCGTCGATGGCAGCCAGTGCGCCCTCGACCGAGGTTTCGTACAGGTCGTGCATCAGGACAACATCGCCGTCGCCCGCCTGCTCTACGATGACCTGCTTAACGTGCTCTGCATCGCGGTATCTCCAGTCCTCGGTGTCCACGCTCCAGTTGATGATCGGGTAGCCCAGCTCCTTGGCGACTGCCTTTACATCCGCGTTCACGCCGCCGCCGACCGGGCGCAGCACCTGCGGGTCCTGTCCGGCGATCTGGTGGATAGCCTTTGTCGCATCATCGATCTGGCTGCGGATGTCATCCGTGCCGAGGCCGGTCAGGTGGCTCATCGGGTGGTTCATGGTGTGGTTGCCGAGCTCGTGACCCTCATTCACCATGCGCGGCAGAACGTCCGACACCTCGGATACGCGCTCGCCTACCATCAGGAATGTTGCGACTGCGCCGCGCTCCTTGAGGCCGTCGAGCAGGTAGTTGGTCAGGCCGTTCGGATAGCCGTCCTTTTTACCGGTCGGGCCGTCGTCAAACGTCAGCGCGATGTAGACATCGGCCTCCGGAATATCACCGTCAATGGCATCGGAAAGCTGGTCTTTCATCGCCTTGAGGTAGGCTTTCTGGCTGTCAAAGCCGTCGAGCGCTACATCGGTGAACGAGAATGCGCCGTCGCCGAGGTCGGTGCAGGTCTTGCCGAGGATGGCGGCAATGCACGACGGCGTAACGTAAAAGCGGTTCTTATCGGTATCCGTGTAGGTCGAGAAATCGCCGCTGACACGCTTACCGTTTACCTTGGTCTTGCCGTTGTCGGCATCGATCTCGGCGGTCGTATCGCCGCAGGTGACGTTCCATGTGCCCTGTCCGTCATCCTTTGCAGTGCCGCCCAGCGCATTCATCACGGCATTGAGCGGGATGTAGACCGTACCGTCCTGCTCGAGCACGCCCACACCGAGCTTTTTGCCGTCCTCGACCATGTGCTTGTTCGTGCCCTCGTACAGCAGATGATCCGAGCCCACGCGCATGAGCACACTGCCATTCATCACCTGTGTTTCGGACGGACCGAGCAGCGTCAGCGTTTTGTCCTTCAGGCTGCTGATCTTGTCATCGGTCAGCGCCTTTTTCGACTGGCTGATGATGAACAGATCACCGTCCTCCGCCGCTACCTCGCCGGTCTGCCACGAAAGCGCCTGACAGAGATCCTTGAGCGGTGCATAGGTCACGCCATCCTTTTCGACCGGCGCGGAAACCAGCTCCACCTTTTCCTCACCTGCCAGCATGGTCGTGCTGCTGGCCGTTACGGTCAGCGTGGACTTTTTGTGCGTGATCGTGCCGGATTTGGCGGCCGAATCCCAGCTGAGCTCCAGATTCAGGCTATCGCACAGCGAGCTGAGCGACACCATCACGTTGCCCTTGCTGTCGCGGTAGGGCGCGCTGTCGATCTGTATCTCTTTGCCGTCCTTGCAGGCGTTGGTGTTGCCGATCTGGTAGACCATCACGCTGCGCTCGGTGTTCACGACCGCGCTGACGACAGTGCCGACTGCCCGCACAGCAAAAAAAATCAGCGCCGCCAGCAGAATGATCATCGCAAAGAAAATGCCGTAGTGGCTGTTCCGCCGTCTGCGGCGGCGTTTGCGCCGATGCGGCTGCGGCTCACGCCGCCGGGTGTCCTCATACTGCGTATCGCGGCGATAACCGTCGCGGCGGCGGCTGTCACCGCGCTGCGGCGCACGCGGCTGTGATGCACGGCGGCTCGAACCGTTGTGCATCGATTGATATGCCATTGTTGTCATCCTTTCTATCCTTCTTTTCCTATTGCATTTATTTATTATAGCACCTTTCGACAGAAAAACAGGTTACAGTTCTGTTACTGTTTGGCTTTTTCGTTCAAAGTTCCTCGCCTGCGCTCCAGTTGACCAGATGCGGCGATTTTTTCGGCTTCACAGTCGCCGGATCAGGCACCTTTACCCCAAAAAAGTCATACCACTGACCGCATTCCTCACACTGCCACGCAGTCGCCTCGGTTTCATCCATAATATAGATCTCGTTGCCGCAGTCACAGTTCAAAATCGTCATGCTGTCCTGCCTCCTCTGATTTTCTTTTTATCTTTTTATTATATTAAGTATAGCACATCTGTTATGCAAAGTCGAACGCTGTCATACGATTGTAACGAAAAAGAGGGAGCGTTCCCACTCCCTCTCATTCGGTTACGGCAGCTCGAGCAGTCCTGCCTCACGCAGATTGTTCAGCAGCTCGTTGAACTGCGTTACGATGTCCTCTGTGCCCGTGGCATCCGCCACCGAAGCCGCCGGCTCCGGACTTGGGCCTGTCGGTCCGGTCGGACCTGTCGGGCCGGTCGCACCGACTGCGCCCGCTTCTCCGGTTGGGCCTGTCGGGCCTGTCGGGCCGGTCGCGCCGACTGCACCTGCTGCACCGGTCGGGCCTGTCGGGCCGGTCGCACCAACTGCACCCGCTTCTCCGGTTGGGCCGGTCGCACCTGCTGCACCGGTTGGGCCCATTGGCCCGATCATGCCCGGCATACCCGGCGGGCCCGGAGGCCCGGGAATCCCTCTCGGACCCATAGGGCCGCGTTCGCCGCGCGGGCCGCGAGGCCCCGGAGGCCCGGGAGGACCCATCGGACCGGGACGGCCGAGCACTTCATCGCACACACGATCCTGCCAGCGGTCGTTCGGGCGTTCCCAGTTGCCGCAGCGTTCCTGATGATCGTTCATGCCGCATCTCCCTTTCCTGAAATTTGCCGGAGATCTTCCGGCAGTTCAGTCTATGCCGGAGTGTGCGCCGCGGTTCGCGAAATACCGCCGGTTATTCGCCACTGCCGCCGACTGCGGCCGCACCAGCGCCGCCCGCTCGTTCCATTCCGCCGCACGGATTGGGTCGCCCAGCCTGTCCCAGCACAGGCACAGCCCGAGCGCGGGCGTGTAGGCGCAGACGTTCACATCCACGAAGCCGCCGTGCGCCGTGTCTGCAACCCGGATGGCGGTTTCGTACCAGAATTTCGCCTGTTTGACCCGGTTATCGTCCAGTTCGAGCGCCGCCAGCGCGCAGCACGCCGCACTGCGCGGCGTATCCAGCACAAACGAACGGGTCAGTGCCCGCTTGGCGGCCTCGCGCTGCCCGAGCGCGGCCAGCGCCCGCGACAGGCTCACGCACGCCTCGATGCGGTTCTCAATCCAGCCGTCCGGCATGGAAAGAAATTCCTCGAACGCCTGCGCGGCCTGTTCGTACCGTTTGTGCATCAAAAGCTCCCGCGCGTAGTAATACTGCCCGCGTGCATCGAGTTTTTCGCCCGTTTGCAGCAGTTTTTCATAGATTTTGAGATTGCGGTCGGAGTACGCGCCCGGCATCTTGCGGTGCGTGACAGCGGCATCGCCATAGACGATATGGCCGCGCGGCACGATGCACTCATGCACTGCGCCCTGCCAGCGGAAGTCCGCCGACCTTTTGAGCAGACGCTCGCGACAGCAGAAGAAGGTCGGTCTGCCGCGCTCATCAAAGCCGGTGTGATACGGCAGCATGACAACATCGGCTTTTCCGTCCAGCCGCGCCTTCAGCGCGAGAAACCGCGCCCTGTCCTCTGGCAGGATGACATCATCCGCATCCAGCCACAGGATGTAGTCCATGTGCGCCTGCTCGAATGAGAAATTGCGTGCAGCGGAAAAATCATCGCACCATGGAAACTCCGTCACGCGGCCATACCGCGCCGCAATCCCCCGCGTTTCATCGGCTGAGCCCGTATCCGTTATGCATATCTCATCCGCGATGCCGCGTGCGCTCTCCAGACAACGCTCAAGCACTGCCGCCTCATTTCGCACGATCATGCAAAGACTGACACTCGCCATAGTATCCCCTCCCACCCAGTCTATGCGGCGAATTTCCGTTTGCTATTCTGTACCGATTTTGGTACAATAGAAGCAGCATATCACGGAAATGGAGAGATTTTTCGATGGAAACCGAAGTAAAGCTGACCAAACTTGCCTCGTGCGCGGGCTGCGGCGCGAAAGTCGGCGCGGGAACGCTCGTACATCTGCTCGAGGGCTTCCGCACACACACCGACCCGCGGCTCATCGTCGGCTACGACAAGAGCGATGATGCGAGTGTATACGTTCTCGACGAAAACACCGCGCTCGTGCAGACGACCGACTTTTTCCCGCCCATCGTGGACGATCCGTTCCTGTATGGGCAGATCGCGGCGGCGAACGCGCTCAGCGATGTGTACGCCATGGGCGGCGAGCCCAAACTGGCGCTCAATATACTGTGTCTGGCGCAGAATATGGACGATCATGCGGTGCAGGAGATTTTGCGCGGCGGCTACGACAAGGCCTATGAGGCGGGCGCCATCATCACCGGCGGACATACCATTCAGGGTGCAGAGCCCATCTACGGACTGGCGGTTTCCGGCTTCGTTCACCCGCAAAAGGTGCTCACCAACAGCGGTGCACAGCCCGGTGATGTACTCATCCTCACCAAGCCGCTCGGTGTCGGCGTGCTGACGACTGCCGCCAAGGCTGAACTGGTCGAACAGCCCGTGCTCGACCGCATTTATCAGCAGATGGCAACGCTCAACAAGGCCGCCCGCGATGTGATGGTGCAATATCCGGTGCACAGCTGCACCGATGTGACCGGCTTCGCGCTGCTCGGCCACAGCTTCGAGATGGCGCAGGGCAGCGGCGTTTCCATCCATATCCGCGCGAACGATGTGCCGTATCATCCGGAAGCGTACCCGCTTGCCGAGATGGGCCTTATTCCCGCCGGTGCGTACCGCAACCGTCAGTACGCCGAGGCAGGCGTATGTGTCAAGGGAAAAATATCCCGCACCATGCAGGATATTTTCTACGACCCGCAGACCAGCGGCGGCCTGCTATTTGCTCTGCCGGAGAATGAGGCGCAGCGGTGTCTGGAGGAGCTGAAGCGCAGCGTTCCGGCGGCGCAGATCATCGGATATGTGACCGAGAAACAGGAGTTTGCGATTTATCTGGAGTGAGCGGCAGTCCTTTTCTCGGCACTCTTTACATGGTGCAACCGAGTTGCGAAGCGATACGCCGTTTCCGGGCTGGGGATTTCGCCGCCGCTGCGGCGGGAACGAGCCGCTACGCGCGGCGGGCGCAAAAAGGGAGGGACACCTACGGTTTCCCTCCCTCTTTGAACTCCTACCTTTCCCTCGGCAACCTCGCGAACGGGCCTTACGGCCCTACTTCGTAAGTAACTCGCATAAAGGAACGGGTATCGGCTGACGTTTCTCGCGTTGCTGCGGCGTTATCGCGGCAGATTGCACTGGTTTTGCGTAAATACTGTCGCAGACCGCTAACGGCTTGAGCGCAGCCGAGAGAGGAATGGGCGGCGTTAAGCCGAGCCTACGAGATGGTAACGGTACTGCCGTTCCTTTTCCGGTCCCGAGCACAAATAGGAACGGCGCAGCCGTTCCGTGCGCCGACTTAGGAACAAAGGGAAACGGGGAGATTCAAAAGAGGGGTGGAAACCGCAGGTGTCCATCCCTTTTTTGCGCCCGCCGCGCGAGCGGCCCGTTCCCGCCGTCCGCAGACGGCGAAATCCCCCGCCCGGCAACGGCGTATTGCTTCGCAACTCGTGTGCATCGCATAAAGATTGCCGAGGAAAAGGCTGCCGCCCAGAAACGGCGTATCGCTTACGCGCCTCGCGTGCACCGGAAAGCGGCAGCTGCTTTTCTTACTCTTTTCCGCCGCGCAGGATATAGATGCCATGCTCGACCGCCTCGAGCACGGCCTGCAAATTCTCGCACGCGCCCTTGGGACTGCCCGGCAGATTGATGATGAGGCTCGTGCCGCGGATGCCCGCCGCCGCGCGGGACAGGCACGCCTTGGGCGTAATCTGCATCGAGGCCGCACGCATTGCCTCGGGAATACCGGGCGCCAGCTTTTCGCAGACCGCGATGGTGGCCTCCGGCGTTACGTCGCGCGGCGCAAAGCCCGTGCCGCCGGTGGTGACGATGAGTGCGGTTTTCTCCTCGTCAGCGGCGCGGATGAGCGCGGTTTCGATGCGCGGCTGCTCGTCCGGTATCACCTCGACCGCGCCGACGGCGTAGCCGGCCTGCTCGAGCAGCGCCTTAACAGCCGGGCCGCCGGCATCCTCGCGCTCGCCGCGATAGGAGCGGTCGCTGACCGTGATAACCTTGGCGGTCAAATGCGGTGCGCCGTGGTCACTGCACCCTGCGGAATGTGCCATCTCACACACCTCCGAAGCCGCAGTGCGGGTAAGTGCAGTTCTCACAGCCCAGGCACAGGCCGCCCTCACCGAGCGTGACAAAATCGCGCTTGGTGAGCCGCACGCCCGCCGCGATGCGCGGCAGCACCAGATCAAAAATGGTGGCCTTGGCGTACATCACGCAGCCCGGCAGACCCATCACCGGACGGCCGTCCGCATAGTAGCCCAGCAGGAACATCGCGCCGGGCAGCACCGGCGCACCGTAGGTGACGATGTCCGCGCCGCTGGCCTTGATCGCGCCCGGCGTGGAGTCGTCCGGATCCACGCTCATGCCGCCGGTGCAGAGGATCATATCGACCGGTCTGGCTCTCATCTGCTCAATGGCGGCGGTGACGTTCTCCATGCCGTCCTCGACCAGAACGTGCTCGGTCACTTTGATGCCCAGTGCGGCGAGCTTTCGCTCCACGACCGGCGTAAAGCTGTCCGGAATGCGGCCTTTCGCCACCTCGCTGCCCGTGGTGATGACAGCGGCTGTTTTGAGCGTGAACGGGCGCACCTCGAGGATCGGCGTGCCGCCCGCCGCCTGTTCGGCCTCTTTGAGCCGGTTTTCGTCAATCACCAGCGGGATAACGCGCGTGCCGCACAGCTTGTCGCCCGGATGCACAACACCGTTGCCGCGCCGCGTGGCGATCATCAGCTCGTCGATGCTGTTGACCGCATTCAGCCGCGCCGTATCGACCAGAAACACGCCGTCAATGTCCGCCGAGAGCTCGATCTTGCCCTCTTTGGTGTCGCTTTTACGCATATGGTCGTTCATGCAGAGCGCACACAGGCGTTCCGCCGCATCGTTCTCGTGCAGAAAACCCGGCTCCAGCTCCCAGACGAACAGGTTCTCCTTGCCCATCGAGAGCAGCACCGGAATATCCGCCTCGGTGACAACGTGGCCCTTGCGGAAGCGCGGGCCTTTGCTCACGCCCGGGATGATCTGTGTCATGTCGTGGCACAGAACGTGACCCACGGCCTCCTCCGTCTTGATGCATTTCATGGCTTTTCCTCCTCTATCTCGTCCCCGGGCTGTATCGTGCCGCCCGTCAGCACAACGGCGAAAATGCCATCAGTCGGCATGACACACTTGCCCGTCAACCGGCGTATCTCACAGTCGTTGTGGCATTCCTTGCCAATTTGAGTGACCTGCAGGCGCGTTTCTCCCACGCGGAGCACCGTCCCGACCGGCAGGTGCTTCAGGTCGATGCCCTCGGTGAGGATGTTCTCCGCGAAGTCGCCCGCCGCAAGGCGCAGACCGGTCGAGCGCATCTTGTCCACGCTCTCCTGCGCCAGCAGACTGATCTGCCGATGCCAGTTGCCCGCATGGGCATCGCCCTCGATGCCGTGGTGCTCCCGCACCGTGATGAAATCCACCGGATGTTTCTTTGTGCCTTTTCTCTCGCTGATACAAACAGCTGTTACTTTTGCCATACGATCCTTTCTTATCTGTTGCAGTAATTGAGAATTAAGGTATCGCGCAAAGCGCGATTATTTAATAACGGCACAATGTGCCGCACATTCATTTTCCATTTTCCATTCTCAATTTTCCATTTATCCGCCGATGCGGCTCATGCCGCGCCGACTCTCACTTTTTCCCTGCTCCATGTGGTGACTGACCGGCTTGCCGAACATTCCCGCGCACAGAGCGCGCTCGAGCGCCGCGCCGTGCAGACCGCGCAAGGCAATCTCCTGCGCCGAGTGCAGACACGGCTTGAGCTTTCCGTCCGCCGTGACACGGATACGGTCGCAGTCCGCGCAAAAACGGTGGCTCATCGGGCGTATCAGCCCGATCTTTCCTTTCCAGCCGGGCATTTCGTACCGCTCGGCAACGCCGTCCGACGGCACGCGCCGCAGCTCCGGCAGGGCTTTCAGCACCGCGTCCGCCGGGAGAAATCGCTCACGCGGCCAGTCCGCGCATTCCCCGATAGGCATGAGCTCAATGAACCGCACCTCGTATCTTCCATCCTCCGCCAGCGCGGCCAGCGCCGGGATTTCGTCCTCGTTTATACCGCCGAGCAGTACGGCGTTGAGCTTCGTGCCGCGAAAACCGGCCTCCCACGCGGCCTGCATCCCGGCCATCGTGTCCGCGAGAGCGCCGCCGCGTGTCAGCGCCGCGAATCTGTCCGCATCCAGCGTATCGAGGCTGATATTCAGCCGGTCAACGCCCGCCTGCTTGAGCTCTTCGGCATACTGCGGCAGCAGCGCGGCATTGGTCGTCATGGTGAGCTCGCGCAGACCATCTATCGCGCGCAGACGGCGGCACAGCGCCGCAAGGCCGCGCCGCACGAGCGGCTCCCCGCCGGTCAGGCGCACCTTGTCCACGCCGAGCGACACCGCCGCCCGCACGATTTCCTCCAGCTCCTCGAACGACAGCATCTCGCTGTGCGCCCGCTTGCACACACCCTCTGCGGGCATACAGTAGCGGCAGCGGAAATTGCATAAATCCGTAACCGAAAGCCGCAGATAGCGAATATTTCTTCCTTGATTATCCCGCATTTTCTCACTCCGTCAGCGGCATAACGTCCGCAGGACGGACGTACAATGCCAGCTTTTCCGTATCCGCCAGCGCCGCCCACGCCGCTTTGTCAAGCTCCCAGCGGAGCATTCCCGCGCCTGCTGTTTGAAGCATCACGACCGTTGAAAACGGATTTTCGACTACGCGCTCGACCGTACACGGAATGGCGTTCTCTGTACCCTCTGCGGTGAAGTAATGCGCCCGAATACCGACATAAGCGGTGTTTTCCGGCACGTTCAGCGCGGTTTTCAGGGACACGCCCCAGTCTTTGCATAACAATGTGCCGTCCGGCTGTACCTTGGCGGGCGAAATGTTCTTGCAGCCGGAAATCAGCGCCGCGCCCATGGTCGCCGGTGCGCGGAACAGCTCTTTGACGGTTTCTTTCGGGTCAGACTTTCCCCGGTTCAGCACGCAGACCGTATCGCACAGGCGGTAGACCTCGTCGCGGTTGTGCGTAACGAACAGCGTGCCGCACGGAATGGTTTGGAGGATGTCCGCGAGCTCGAGCTCGACCTGCCATTTCAGGTAGGCATCCAGCGCAGAAAACGGCTCGTCGAGCAGTACGAGCTCGGGCTGTCCGACAAGGATGCGCGCCAGCGCGCACCGCTGCTGCTGACCACCGGAAAGCTGGCTCGGACGGCTGTTCTCCAGACCCTCGAGGCGGAATGCGTGCAGGACCTCGCGCACCGCCTGTTCGCGCTCGGCTTTCGGGCGGGCGTGTGCACCTGCGCGGATGTTCTGCTCCACTGTCATGTGCGGGAACAGCGCGTACTGCTGGAACAGATAGCCGACCTTTCTCTTTTGCGGCGGCAGGTCGATCTTTTTGTCGCTGTCGAACAGCACGCGCCCGTTCAGCTCGATATGGCCCTTATCCGGCCTCACGATGCCCGCGATGCACTTCAAGGTCATGCTCTTTCCGCAGCCGGAAGCACCCAGCAGCGCCATGACCTCACGCTCGGCGGTGAAATGCACGTTCAGGTGAAAATCACCGAGCGTTTTCTCGATATTAACGATCAGTGCCATGCCTTGCGCGCTCCTTTCTCCCGTTTTTCGAGCAGATTGACCGCCAGCAGCACCACCGCCGAGATGGCGAGGTTGACGATCACCCATTTGAACGCCAGCGCATCGTCGTTCGTGCGCCAGAGCTGATACACGGTGGTGGAGATCGTCGCGGTGCGGCCGGGCGTGTAGCCCGCCACCATCGAGGTCGCACCGTACTCACCGAGCGCCCGCGCGAACGCCAGCACTGTGCCCGCAAGGATGCCCTGTTTGCAGCACGGCATCCGCACCCGCCAGAAGATCCATGTGTTCGAGCGGCCGAGCGTGCGGCCCGCATCTGCGAGGGTTTCGTCAAAGCTCTCGAACGCGCCGCGCGCCGTGCGGTACATGAGCGGGAAAATGACAACGGTCGTTGCGAAAATCGCTGACCACCAGACCATGGTCAGCTTGAGGTCGAAATGCGCCAGCGCCCACGCGCCGATGGCTCGTTTCGGGCCGAGCACGCGCAGCAGCAGGTAGCCCACGACCGTCGGCGGCAGCACGAGCGGCAGCGTGAACAGCACATCGAGCACGCCTTTCAGTGCGCGCGGCAGCCGCGCGATGTAGTACGCCGCCGCGATGCCCACGAAGAAGATGATAACCGTGGAAATGAGCGCGATACGCAGTGAGTTATATAAAGGATACCAGTCCATCGTATTCTCCTTGTTGCAAATAAAGGCGAGAGATCGCTCTCCCGCCTTTCTATTGTATCAGGTTATGCCAGCGGCGTAAAGCCTACGCTCTCAAATACCTTGCCGGCCTCGTCGCCGGTGAGATACTCGAGGAATGCCTTGGCTTCGCCTGCGTGTGCGCTGTTCTTCAGCACAGCCGCCGGATAGATGACCTGACCGCACATCTCAGCGGTCGCCTCGTCCACGGTGGCAAGACCCGCAGAGAACGCATCGGTCGCGTAGATGATACCGCAGTCTACCGCGCCCTCGCTCACCTGCGTGGTGACTTCCTTAACGTTCGAGCCGTAGGTCAGCACACCGGAGGAAACCAGCGCAGCCTCGTCCAGACCGTAGTGCGCGAAGATCTTCTGGGTGTACTGGCCGACCGGAACGTCACTGTTGCCGATGGCGAGCAGCACATCGCTGCTCTTCAGCTTGTCCGCGAGATCGTCAAAGCTCTGCACACCCTTCGGGTTGCCCTCCGGTACGGCCAGCGTGACCTTGTTCTCGAGCAGATCGATACGGGTGCCGTCCAGCAGCTCGTCCAGACCGTCCGGGTTCTTGTCGGTGTCCTCGATGAGCGAGCCGTCCAGCGCGTTCATCTGCTTGGGCGCTGCGGAGATGAATACGTCGCAGTCCGCGCCCTCTTTAATCTGGGTGAGCAGGTCGCCGGAGGAGGCAAAGTTGAACGTCAGGGTGACGTTCGGGTCAACGCTCTTGTAGTCCTCCGCGATCTGGTTCAGCGTTTCCGTCATAGAGGCCGCCGCAAATACGGTCAGCTCAACCGATTCGCCGGTCTGGGTGCCGTCCGCCTTGGTGTCGGTGCTCTGCGATGCACCGCCACCGCAGCCGGTCAGCATGGCCAGCGACAGCGCTGCTGCCGCAAAACGTGCAAAACCGTTCTTTTTCATGGGTATTGCTCCTTTTTCAGCCTAATTTGCGAGAGAAATGCAGCAGTGCTTCGAGCACGCCGCCGCCGACTGCCAGCGCCTTGTCCGAGGCCAGCATACAGTTTTTCGGCATTCCGCGCGGATCGACATCGCCGCACTTCATGCCCTCGAATACAGTCACGCCCGCCTGCAGACAGCCGCGCAGACAGCCGCCGATGACGGTTTTCATCGGCTTGCCTGCAACATACGCGATGGTTTCGCCCGCCTCGACCAGCTCACCGATGTCGTGGCAGGGCTCGAACACGCCGTCCGCCGGTGCGCGCAGCACGCGCTCCTTATCGTAACCGCCGATGACACCGGGCACGCCCGTGTTCGGCAGCGGCGAACCCTCGTACAGCACCCGTCCGAGCGAATGTCCGCGCATGGTTTCGACTGCCGCATGGCAGTCCACGCCCGCCGTGAAGCCCGGGCCTACTGCAACGACCACCGGTGCATCCGTAATGTGCGTGCCGAGGTTTTTCTTCGCGAGGATGGCATCGACCATGCCGTCCGGGTGAAGTTCGCGCACGCAGTACGCCTCCGGATCGGCCAGCACCGCGATAACGCCCTGCTCGGCAAGCACTTTCGCCTCTGCGGCATTTGCCGCACGCACAGCGCGGACGTTCTCCACCTCGGTTTCGCCGAGACGCAGCGCCTCCGAAAAACATACCGTGCGCCGAATAGAGGTCGGCTGCGGCAGGTCGGTCAGCACCAGACGGATGCCCGCGCGGTGCAGGCGCAGCGCAATGCCGGTGGCGATGTCCCCCGCTCCGCGTATCACGACTAACATATATTTCCCTCCCGTTATATTTCTAAAACTACAACGATTGTCAACGATGATTATAGCCTATCCCTTTGGGGAAGTCAATGTTTTTTCCGTGCGAATAGTGTGATATACTGCTATTGTATAATAATGATATAACCGTAGGGCGGGGTGCCCTCACCCCGCCGCACATAACAAAAGCATAACCTTTAAAAAGGCGGGGTGTGGGCACCCCGCCCAACGGAGAAGAACATAAAAGGTG
>CAKSVR010000035.1 GCA_934504345.1 uncultured Agathobaculum sp.
AACGTACAGGCAGGCGCGCAGATCTACTGCTGGGCAAGCTCGATCAACAGCGGCGCACGCCACTACCACAAGATCCGCGTGGTCGGCTCCAAGGCATCCCTCGAGTGGGACGACGAGCGTCCGAACCAGATGCTGTACGAGATCGAGGGTGAGCCGTCCCGCGTGCTCGAGCGCGGTGCGGGCTACCTGACCGACGAGGCGCGCGTTGAGGATCGCATCGGCGGCGGCCATGCCGAGGGTCTGTTCGAGGCGTGGAGCAACCTGTATGCCCGCTTCGCAGTCGCTATGGCTGAGGCCGACAAGGGCGCTTACGGCGACTTCTGGTATCCGGATGTCAAGGCCGGCGCACAGGGCATCAAGTGGATCGAAAAGTGCGTGGAATCCGCAAATAACGGTTCTTCTTGGGTGGATTACGAATAAAGTCAAAAAAAGCTCCGCTTCCCCAGCACTTCTCTCTGGCAACTCTCTCAATAGCGCATATCCCGTAAACCATATTTGAATTTTGATTTCGGAGGAACGATTATGAAAAAGAGATTACTTGCTGCATTGGTATCCGGCGCATTGATGATGGGCGCTCTCGCAGGCTGCGGCGGCAGCGCCGCGCAGACGACAAATGACGGCGGCAACACAGCCGACCAGACCACCAATCAGGATTACAACATCAAGGTCATCCTGAAAACACTGGCATCCGAGTACTGGCAGTATGTCGGCAACGGCTGCAAGCAGGCCGGCAAGGATTTGGGCGTAACTGTTGATGTTCTGGGTGCAAGCTCGGAGACCGCATATGACGAGCAGCTTTCCATGATTGAAACCACGCTCAGCGCGAACGACTGTGATGCAATGGTAGTTGCGCCGCTTCAGGCGGAAACCGTTGCAACACAGATTGCAAATACCGACCTGCCGATCGTGGCGATTGATACCGCCATCGACTCGGACAAGGTGCTCAGCTTTGTCGGCTTCAACAACGAGGAGCTGGCTGCCATGGGCGGCAAGGCCGCTGTCGAGGCTGCCAAGGAGGCTGGCTGGGACAAGGTCACGGCAATCGGCATCATGGGTGTGCAGGGCGACTCCACCTCGGAGGCACGCATTGCAGGCTTTAAGCAGGGCATTGCCGAGGCTGGCGGCGAGTATCTCTCTGCCGAGACGCAGTACGCAGACAGCGTAGCAGACAAGGCGGTTACCTGCATGGAGGCCATCATTCAGGCACATCCGGAGGGCGTATCCATCATCGTAGCGAACAACGATGATATGGCAGCCGGTGCCGCTCGTGCAGCAGCCGCATTTCCGGCGTACAAGAACACCATCTTTGTCGGTATCGGCGGCAATCTGGCGGGCATCGATGCAATTCTCGCCGGTCAGGAAACCATGACGGTCGCGGTAGACGGCTATGACGTCGGCTATCTCGGCGTGCAGGCGGCGGTCGATGCACTGAACGGCAAAAAGCTGGACGAGTTTATTGCGACCGATGCGACTGTCGTAACGGCTGACAACGCCGCAGAACGCCGCGCGGAAGTCCAGAAGCGTCTGGAGCAGTGACCCTCGATCCCTGCGTTCCAATGAAATAAAAGTGCGGATACCGCCTCTTCAAAAGGGGGAGGCGGTTTTCTGCACCCAAAATTGCAGACCAATCACATATTCCAAGGGGGAAAACAACAAAATGGCATTTACTGTCGCAACCTTTATCGCGTTCACCGTGCTGGTAGCGGTGCTGTCGTGGTGGAAAACACGCGATGACGACCTGTCCACCAAGGAAGGCTACTTCCTCGCGGGACGCGGACTGCCCGGCATCGTTATTGCCGGTTCTCTGATGATGACCAACCTTTCCGCAGAACAGCTTGTCGGCACGAACGGACAGGCGTTCGCGGGAAATATGAGCACGATGGCATGGGAAGCCACCTCAGCGTTCGCGCTGATCGTGCTGGCGTTCGTATTCCTGCCCAAGCTGCTGCGCGGCGGCATCGCAACCATCCCGGAGTTCTTCGAGATGCGCTACGATACCTTCACCATGCGCCTGTTCTCGCTGCTGTTCCTGATCGCGTATGTCGTTACCATGCTGCCGACCATCCTATATTCGGGTGCGGTCGCACTGGTCAAGATCTTTGACCTTGAGAGCATGTTCGGCATCAGCTATTTCAGCGCCATCACCATCATCTGCATCGGCACCGGCATCATCGGAATGTGCTACGCGGTATTCGGCGGCCTGAAAGCCGTTGCCTACTCGGATACCATCAACGGCGTCGGCCTCATCATTGGCGGCTTTGCCATTCCGATCCTCGGCATTATCGCCCTCGGCAAGCTGGACGGCGGCGGCTTCATGGCCGGTCTGGATCACCTCATCTCCGCAACGCCGGAAAAGATGAACGCATGGTCCGCGCCGAACGCACTCCCGCCGGAAGTACCGTGGCCGCTGCTGCTGACCGGCATGTTCGTCAACAACCTGTTCTACTGGGCGACCAACCAGTCCATCATCCAGCGTTCTCTGGGCGGCAAAAACCTCGCAGAAAGCCAGAAGGGCGCGATCTGGGCCGGTTTCTTCAAGTGCCTTGACGTATTTGTTATCGTTCTGCCGGGCATCATCGCTTTCCAGCTGCTGGCTGCCAATGGCCAGATGGACACCTCGGTCGGCATGGCTGCCGATCAGGCCTACCCGCTGCTCGTTATGGAAGTGCTGCCCAAGCCGCTGATGGGCTTCTTCGCAGCCGTTATGTTCGGCGCGATCCTGTCCTCGTTCAATTCGGTGCTGAATTCCGCATCCACCATCTTCACGCTGAACATCTGGCAGCCCATCTGGGGCAAGACCGCTTCGACCAAGAAAGTCGTTAAGGTCGGCCAGATCTTCGGCACGGTTGTCGGCGTGGTTTCCATCGCCATCGCACCATTCGTCATGTTCTTCGGCACCGGCATTATGAACTTCATCAATGAGTGCTGGGGCTTCTTCTCCATGCCGCTGCTGACCGCTGTTCTGTTCGGTCTGCTGAGCAAAAAGGCGCCGGCCATCGCTCCGAAGATCGTTATCCCGGTCCACATCGTGCTGTACGGTCTGTCCAAGGTCATCCCGTTCTTCAGCCGATTCCACTACCTGTATGTTGTATTCGCGCTGTTCGTTCTCGAGTGCATCATTTACGCCGTCTGCATCAAGGTAAGCCCGCGCCAGCTTGCGTGGGAGATGCCGGATGCCAAGGTCATGGATATGACCCCGTGGAAGAGCGGCAAGGTCTGGGCGATCGCCGGTGCGGCAGTCGTTGCGATCATGTATCTCATCTTTTCGCCTCTCGGCATCGGTGCATAACGTCCGACTCCCCGTGCGCTGCTGCCGTTAGACAGTACCACTGTGGAGGGACACAGTGGTGCAAAAAGGCTCCTGTGTCATAAGACACAGGAGCCTTTTGCTATTCACACCAGCTGTTCAAACCGCTCAAAGAACCGGAACAGCGTATCGCCGCTCATGGCCAGCGCACGGACGCACACGCCCTGCACAGCGCGGCTTGCACCGACGATACCGTCCGGCAAACCATCCTTCTGCCGCGCAAAGGCAAGGATTTCGTCCTCTTTTCCGGGCGCATAGGCGTACAGTACACCTTGATGTGTGAAATTCTGCCACTGCCCCAGTCCGGTATAGCCGCGCGTTTCCGGCTGCACAAGCGTATGCTCGGCGAAAACCGGTCGATTATCCAGCGTGATGCACAGCCGGTTCTCGAACCGCCGCATGGCAAATCGCTCACCGCAGCCGGTTCGTCCGCAGGTGAACACATCGGCGCACAAAAAACGGCTGTTTTTTTGCAGATCGACCGTCATGCTGCCGCGATAATCACTGCCCGCGAACGGAATGACCGGCTGCGGCAGAAAGCACACGCGCGCGTTCTCTCCAGCCTCGACAGCGATCTTCCTGCACGCCTGTCCGTTTCCGGTATTGAACACCTTCTCAAAGCCTTGTGTCCGAATGGACACATCCGAGCCATCCCCGAACGTGTACTGTGCATCGATGCTGTCGCCCGCAAGCAGACCCGCCGAGGCCGCCATCAGGATCAGGTCGGTATGCCCGCCGTTGTACAGCGGCCGCATGATCTTGTACGGCGCGGTGAAGTACATATCCTCGACCTGCGTGCGGCCGTTCTGCTGCGCTGTCTGCACAAAAATGCGGCTTTCCATCACTTACCCTCGAACAGCACGTCGGATTTGATCCACGAGATCACGTCGTCCAGTCCCTCGCCGCTGACCAGATTGGTAAACAGGAATTTTCGTCCCTCCCGCATACGCGCGCTGTCGGATGCCATGACCTCCAGACTGGCCCCGACCAGCGGCGCGAGATCGGTTTTGTTGATGACGAGCAGGTCGCTGCGTGTCACGCCCGGGCCGCCCTTGCGCGGAATTTTCTCGCCCTGCGCCACATCAATGACGTAAATGGATGCATCCGCCAAGTCCGGACTGAACGTTGCGGACAGATTATCGCCGCCGGACTCGATGAAGATGATCTGCACATCCGGGAACCGCTCCGCCATCTCATCCACTGCTTCCAGATTCATCGAGCAGTCCTCACGGATGGCGGTGTGCGGGCAGCCGCCGGTTTCCACGCCGATGATGCGCTCGGGCGGCAGACAGGAGTTCTTGATCAGAAATTCCGCATCCTCACGGGTGTAAATGTCATTCGTGATGACACAAATGCTGTATTCCTTGCTCATCCGGCGGGTCAAACGCTCGATGAGTGCGGTTTTGCCCGATCCGACCGGACCGCCGATGCCGATTTTTACAAAGCTCATAACCGATTCTCCTCAACTCATGTACAGTCTTGAATAGAGTGTTTCGTGCTGCATGGCGAAAATATCAAACGCCGGGCCGCCTATACCGAGCTCATCCTCGGTGACGGAAAGCGCGGTCTGCACCGCATCCAGCAGCTGCGGAAAACTCTCGCGCAGCACACGCTGTGCATCCAGCTGGCGCAGCGGCACGCACTTGGCCGCGTGTGTGGTCAGTCCGCTCAGCAGCGAGTAGCCGTAGATGGACATTGCCTCCTGCCTTTCCACCTCATGCGCCGCCGCGAACAAGCCGACCGCGATCGGATGCTGTCCGGTGCAGGTGCCGTCCGCAATGCACGCGCGATACTCCCGCAGGCTCTCGACCGGTGCGATCTGCTCGGCGGCCTTGATAAGCCGCATACACAGCTTGGCACTTCCCTGCCGCACCTCCATCGGCGCTCGACAGGCGGTGTACAGCCGATCGAGCCGCCGCCAGTTTTCCGGCTCGGTCGCGTACTGCATGGCGAGCGCAGCCACGCCCAGCTCCTGATACGGCGCAAGCGCCAGATAATCCGCGAGATACGCCGCCAGCGTTTCCGGCGAATCCACCACGCCGTGCTGCACATAGGTTTCCAAACCGTTGGACAGCGTGAACGCGCCGATTGGGAACAGACTGTCGCAGATTTGCAGCATATACAGCCGTTTCAGCTCATTCATGGTGATGATGATGGCTGTGCGCCGTCCCGCTCGCGCCGTGCGCTCTGCACACGATATAGCCCGCGAAGGCGGCGTGCGTCTCGTGCGCGTCAAAGCCGAGGTGCTGCAAATACAGCAGCGTCGGCTCGTCATACGGCACGGTCACGCGGTCGGGCTCGATCTTGAGCGACAGATGCCGGTTGCCCAGCTCGAAGCACAGCCGCCCCATCTCCTGCATGGACGAGACCTTTGTCTCGATCAGATGCGACGGCGCGATGCGCACCGCATACACCTTGCCGTTTTCCCGTGCAAGAATATCGCCCTCGTGCAGCGGCTCGCCGACGCACACACCGAATTCCGTGCCGTCCTCGGCGGTCTTGGCGATGCGCTTCTTTTCGGTCTCGAACCACTCAAACGGAATATTGACAACGTTTTCCGTCACGCCGTCCCGTACATTGCCTAAAATATGCTCTGCGATCATGTCGCTTTTCCTCCTCAGAACAGAAAATACCGCTGTGCGAGCGCCAGCTCGGAAAACGGCTCGCAGGTGATCTTTTCCCCGTCCACCGTTACCGTGTAAGTCTCCGGATCGACGCGGACATCCGCCAGCGTGTCGTTATGGCGCATATCGCGCTTGCTGATATCGCGGCAGTGCGAAACCGGGAGCACGATGCGCTCCAGTCCCAGATGACCGGCGATATCATGGTCATACGCCCATCTGGATACAAAGGTCACGCAGCTTCTGGACAGCGCCCGGCCATGTCCGCCGAACATATCGGTGTAGACCACCGGCTCAGGCGTCGGAATGGACGCATTTGCGTCGCCCATGCGCGATGCGGCGATCGTGCCGCACTTGAGCACCATTTCCGGCTTCGCGCCGAACAGCGCAGGCTGCCACAGCACAAGGTCCGCCAGCTTGCCGACCTCGACCGAGCCGACATACGCCGAAATGCCGTGCGTCACCGCCGGATTGATGGTGTACTTGGAGATGTAACGCTTGACGCGGCTGTTGTCGTTGCGCGCGCAGTCGGTATCCAGTGTGCCGCGCTGTTTTTTCATCTTGTCCGCCGCCTGCCAGGTACGCGTGATGACCTCGCCCACACGGCCCATCGCCTGCGAGTCGCTCGACATCATGGAGAAAATGCCCATGTCGTGCAGCACGTCCTCCGCCGCGATGGTCTCCGGCCGAATGCGGCTGTCCGCAAAGGCAACGTCCTCGGGATTGGACTTGTCCAGATGGTGACAGACCATCAGCATATCCAGATGCTCATCGATGGTGTTGCGGGTATACGGCATGGTCGGGTTGGTCGAGGACGGCAGAACGTAATCATACGCCGACGCGCGGATGATGTCCGGCGCGTGTCCGCCGCCTGCGCCCTCTGTATGGTAGGTGTGGATTGTGCGCCCGTGAAAGGCGTTGATCGTGTCCTCAACACAGCCGGTCTCGTTGAGCGTGTCCGTGTGAATGGACACCTGCACATCGTACCGCTCCGCAACCGACAGACAGCAGTCGATGGCGGCAGGTGTGCTGCCCCAGTCCTCGTGCAGCTTGAGACCGGCGGCACCGGCCTCGATCTGCTCGGCGAGCGGGCCTGCTGTCGAGCAGTTGCCCTTGCCGAGAAACGCCACGTTGATCGGCAGATCTTCCGCGCTTTGCAGCATACGAGCAATGTGGAACGCACCCGGCGTGCAGGTGGTCGCGTTCGTGCCGTCTGCCGGGCCGGTGCCGCCGCCGATCATGGTCGTGACGCCGGAATACAGCGCCGTGCGCACCTGCGTCGGCGAAATAAAGTGGATATGGCTGTCGATGCCGCCCGCGGTCAGGAGAAGTCCCTCGCCCGCGATGGCCTCGGTGGACGCGCCGACGATCATGCCGGGCGTTACCCCGTCCATGATGTGCGGATTGCCCGCCTTGCCGATGCCGGAGATTTTGCCGTCCTTAATGCCGACATCCGCCTTGTAAATGCCCGTACAGTCCACGATAAGCGCATTCGTGATGACCGTATCCAGACATTCCTCGTCCGTGTGCGTGCAGGACTGTCCCATGCCGTCGCGCAGGCTTTTGCCGCCGCCGAACTTGGCCTCGTCGCCGTACACGGTCAGATCCTTTTCCACCTCGATGAGCAGCGAGGTATCACCCAGACGCACGCGGTCACCCGTCGTCGGGCCGTACATCTGCGCGTAATCTCTGCGGGAAAGCTCGATCATTTGTCCTCGTCCTCCAATCCCAGAAAGCCCTGCCGTTTCGCCTGCGCGAAGGCGATGTCGCGCACGGTAAAGTCGTCAAACGAGCCGTTTACCAGTCCGTTCAGACCGTGCCCCTCGCGTGTGCCGCCGATTTTGACGAGCCGCACAGTCTTGGTCTCGCCCGGCTCAAAGCGCACAGCTGTGCCGGAAGGAATGTCCAGCCGCATACCCCATGCAGCCTTGCGGTCGAACCGCAGACGCTTGTTGACCTCGAAAAAGTGAAGGTGCGAGCCGACCTGTATCGGACGGTCTGCGGTGCTCGTGACCGCAATCTCGACCGTCGGACGGCCTTCGTTCAAACAGATCGTGCCGTCTTCGGTCAGAACCTCGCCCGGAATGAGCGCCTGCCTTGCCGGGATCGGGTCGTGTACGGTCACGAGCTTTGTGCCGTCCGGAAAGGTCGCCTCGACCTGAATTTCATGAATCATCTCGGCAACGCCGTCCATCACGTCGTCAGCAGAGAGCAGCTTTCGGCCTGCCTGCATGAGCTCGGCCACCGTTCTGCCGTCGCGCGCCATTTCCGCAATCTCGCTCGAGATGTACGCGACGGCTTCCGGGTAATTCAACCTTACGCCGCGCGCGCGGCGCTCCTTTGCCAGATTTCCGGCCAGATGCAGCAATAATTTATCGGTCTCGCGTGGAGTCAGTCGCATGATTTTCGCTCCTTTCTGTCAGACCGCAGCCTTTGCCGTGCGTGTCAGAGCAGCGCCGGTCAGCACGGCGAGCGCAAATACAGCTGCGCAGCCGATCAGGCCTGCCGCGCCGGAGCTGAGCGCGTTCTCCACCGCGCGGAAGGCGTAGTCCGGCAGAAGCGTCGTTGCGGACTGGATATTGTCCAGCAGGACGTGCGCCGCCGAGGTGTGCTCGACCGCGCCGGCAACGCGCATCACCGACCACTCGAGGCCGTCCGGATTGGCGGACGCGAAGGCGGACAGCAGGCCGCTCGTCACGGCTGCAAGGCCAAGCGTACCGACGACAGCGGTCTTTTCGCCGTGCGCGCTTGCCTTGTCAAACGCCGCCAGCAGACCGGCGGTGATCAGGCCCTCGCCGACGCCGATTGCCGCGTGAATGCCCACCATGTTGATGATAAACGCGGAAACATCCATGCCGTTTGCGCCGGAAAGCAGCGCTTCCCCGACCACGCACAGCGCGCCGGTGAACATACTCAGCGCACCGCCGAGCGCAGCGGCCGGAATACGCATTTTCGTGCCGAGCAGCTTTTTCAGCAGCGGATAGATGAGGAAGCACGGCACGATGCCCATGTTGAACAGGTTGCAGCCGAGCGCGAGCAGACCGCCGTCACCGAACAGCAGACACTGCACGGTCAGGATCACGCTCATCACGAGGTATGCCGGCACCGGGCCGAGCACCGCCGCGAGCAGAAAGCCGCCGCCGATATGTCCCGAGGAGCCGGTTCCCGCGATCGTGAAATTCATCATCTGTGCCGCGAATACGGCCGCGCCTGCCGCGCCCATAAGAAGCGGCTTCGGATTTTTCTCCTTATGGAATTTGGCGCCCGAGGCGACTACAGCGCCGCCCGAGCCGGTTCCGAATGCGCCGCCTACTGCGGCAGAGATCAATGTGCTTGCGATATGCATAAATAACCCTCCTGATTTTTGTTGATTTTATGATTTATTCCTGTGGAAAATACAAAAATACGGCCGCACCGTTGTTCACTTCACCGGTCATGCGGATTTTGCCGCCGTGCCGCTCCATAATGCGCTGCGCCATCGCCAGCCCAACGCCCGTGCCTTCGAATTCGCTGTCGTCGTGCAGGCGCTGAAAAATCCGGAACAGCCGGTCGGCATACCGCATATCAAAGCCTGCACCGTTGTCGCGGACAGCGATAACCGTGAAATCGTCCTCCTCGCCTGCCGCGACAGTGATCTTTGCGTTTTCGCGCCCGCGCGTGAACTTAAACGCATTGCTGATGATGTTTTTCAGCAGCATACGCACAAGAACCGCATCTCCGTGGACGGTCGGCAGCGGCTCCATTTCCAGTTCGACCTGCCGTTCCGGCTCCGCAAGCCGCTGCTCGTCGTAGACCTCGTGCAGCAGCGTGCTCATGTCCAGCGGCACCATGTTCGGACGGATGCTGCACATACGCGAAAACTCGAGCAGCCGCTCCACCATTGCGGTGAGCAGCTCCGCCTTGCCGTCCAGTATGCCGAGGATGTGCGCCGCCTCGTCCGGCACGCTGCCGCCCAGCTCGTCCTTCAGCATGGAAAGCAGCATACGCATGACACTGAGCGGACTTTTCAGATCGTGCGACACAGCTGAACAGAAGCGGTCAAGCTCCTCATACGCCATGCGAAGCGCCTTATTCTGCCGCGCAATGTGCAGATGCGCCGAAATACGCGCGAGATACTCTGCGCGTACAAACGGCTTGGGAACATAATCACAGCAGCCTGCATCAAATCCGGCGGTAATAACCTCAGGTGCGGTTTCCGCAGTGACGAAGATCACCGGAATTTCGCTTGTCTGCCTGTTTTCCTTGATGCGGCGGCACAGTTCGAGTCCGTCCATGCCCTCCATGTGAATATCGAGCACGATCAAATCCGGCAGCCGCTTTTCGAGGAATGCGAGCGCCGCCCGTCCGCTTGTGGCGGCGTGTACGCGGTAGCCCTGCTGCCGCAGGATCGTGCCCGCAAACGCCAGATGGTCGGGCAGGTCGTCCACGATGAGGATATGCACCGTGCTCTCCGGCAGCTGCTCCCCGCTCATGCGGTCATCAGGCGCTGAACGTAAGCGCCGTCTGCCTCAGCGGTCGCACTGCTGTAAATCAGCGCACCCTTTTCCATCACATGCAGCTGTGTGGTGTTTTCGAGCACGAAATCCAGATACTGCTCGACCAGCAGCACAGTCAGTCCCAGCTCCTTGTTGACGCGCTGAATCGCCGTGCCGATGTCCGCGATGACGGACGGCTGGATGCCCTCGGTCGGCTCATCGAGAATGAGCACCTTCGGGTCCGCGACCAGCGCACGCGCAATGGCAAGCTGCTGCTGCTGACCGCCCGAAAGATCGCCGCCTCGTCTTGCGGCAAACTTCGGCAGAATGGGAAACAGATCGTAAATGTAATCCGGTACCTTGCCGTGTTTTTTCTGCGCGTACAGCGCCAGCTCCAGATTTTCCTGCACGGTCATCTGCGGAAAAATATCACGGCCCTGCGGCACATAGCCCAGACCGGCGGCGGCCCGCTCGTAGGTCGGACGGCGGATAATGTCCTCGCCGTCCAGTTCGATCGCGCCGTGCGGCGTTTTTACCAGACCCATGATGCTCTTGAGCGTGGTGGACTTGCCCACGCCGTTTCGCCCGATCAGACCAACGATCTCGCCCTTGGGTACATCGAACGTCAGTCCGCTCACGATACAGCTTTCGCCGTAGCAGCTTTCCAGTCCTCGAATTTTCAGCATTGTTTTCACGTCCTTTCGCTCAGCTTGCGGCCTTGCCGCGTCCCAGATAGACCGCCTGCACGGTCGCATCGGCCAGCACCTCATCCACCGTTCCCTCGGTGAGCACCTTGCCCTCGTGCAGCACGGTTACGATGTCCGCCGCCTGCCGCACAAAGTCCATATCGTGCTCAATGACGATGATGGTGCATTCCTTTTGAATCTCACGCAGAATTTCGCCGGTCTTGAAGGTCTCGGGCTTGCCCATGCCTGCCGCCGGCTCATCGAGCATGATGATCTCCGGCTGCTGCACGAGCTGCATCCCAATCTCGAGCCACTGCTTCTGACCGTGCGCCAGAGAACCCGCCCGCGCCTGTGCCTTGTCCAGCAGACCGACCTTGTCGAGCACGCGGTCGATCTGCTTCAGCTCGTCCGCTGTCGGCCTGCCGAACAGCGAATCCCAGATGCCCTTGTGCCCCTTGAGCGACAGCATCATGTTGTCCCAAACGGTCAGGCTGCCGAACACGCTCGGCACCTGAAACTTGCGGCCGACACCCTCGCGGACGATCTTGTACTCGGGCATACCGGTCAGGCGCACATCCGCGCGGCTCTCCGGATGGAAGATCACGCTGCCTGCGGTCGGTTTGGTCTTGCCGCAGATGATGTCGAGCAGGGTGGTCTTGCCTGCACCGTTCGGGCCGATGAAAAAGTGGATGGAGTGCCGCTTGACGGCGGCATTGACCTCGGTCAGCGCGTAAAAGCCGTCAAAGCAGACCGAAACGTCCTTAATATCCAGCACTGTGCTGTTTCCTGCCATGGTTTACGCTCCTTTCTGCGCCTTCTGCGCCAAATCGACCTTGGGCTTGCGTTCCTTGTGCAGCAGCGCCGGAAGCTGCTCACAGAACAGCCCGACCAGACCGCCCTTCATAAACAGGATGGTCAGCACGAACACTGCACCGATGATGTACTGCCATACGTTGACCAGTCCGCCGGAGGACAGGTTGTACTCGCACAGGTTGATGAGGAACGCGCCGATGACCGCACCGATGATAGTGCCTCGTCCGCCAACAGCGACCCAGATTACCATGGTGATGGAGTACGAGATCGTCATCTGCGACGGCGTGATCGAGCCGTTAAAGTTGACGAACACCGCGCCTGCCACAGCCGCCATGATGGCCGAGAGCACATACGCGAAGGTTTTGTAATGGCTGACCTGATAGCCGGAGAAGTAAGTGCGGTTCTCACCGTCGCGGATGGCAACGAGCAGCTTGCCGAACTTGCGCGTGGTGAGAAAACGGCAGAGAACGTAGGTGAGCACCATCAGCAGCAGCGCACCGTAGAACAGCAGGAACATATTGCCGCGGTTTTTCTCGCCGCGGATGCTGCCGAGCACGGTCTGGATCTCCGTGATGCCGACGTTGCCGTTCGTGTATGGCGACAGCGCGATGAAGATGGAGTACGCCGCCCAGGTCAAAGCCTGCGAAATGATGGAAAAGTATACGCCTTTAACGCGGTTTTTGAAGATAAAGTAGCCGATCAGGCCGGAAACGACAGTCGGCACAACGAACAGCATGATAATCGCACCCGGAAGGGTCTGGAACGGCTTCCAGATCATCGGCAGCTCGGTCAGCCCGCCGACGTGCATGAAATCCGTGATGCTGCCGCCGGTTGCCTGTAATTTCAGGTACATCGCCATCGCGTAGCCGCCGAGGGCGAAATACAGGCCGTGGCCGAGCGACAGAATGCCGGTGTAGCCCCAGATCAGGTCAAGGCCCATGGCCACAATGGCAAAGGCAATGCACTTGCCGAGATACAGGATGGTCGAGCTTGCCGTCAGCACGCCGCTTTGCAGCAGCAGCGGCATGGCCGCCAGCACGGCAACGATTACGGCAAAGCATAGATTCATGCCCTGCTTTTTGAGCAGTTTCATCGGTTTCTCCCTCCTTAATCATCCAGACTGCGGCTGCGAATGGTGAACAGACCCTGTGGACGCTTCTGCAGGAATACGATCACGAGCAGCAGCACGATGGCCTTGGCAATGGTTGCCGAGGTATAGTTTTCTGCGAAAATGCTTGCGCCGCCGATAGCTGTCGAGCCGACCACCGTGCCGAGCAGACGGCCTACACCGCCGAGTACGACCGCCATGAACGAGTTGACGATGTAGTTCTGTCCGACGGTCGCATCGATCGAGCCTAAGAGCGCCAGCGAGCAGCCTGCAAGACCGGCAAGGCCCGAGCCGAGCGAAAATGTCAGGCTGTCCACGCGGCGGGAATTGATGCCCATGCACTGCGCCATCGGGCGGTTCTGCATGACCGCGCGTACCTGACGGCCGAATGCCGTGCGGTACATCAGCAAACCGACACCGCCGAGGCATACCAGCACCAGACCGAGAATGAACAGGCGGTTGTACGAGAATGTGCAGCCCGCCACGGTCAGTCCGCCGGACAGGAATTTCGGTGCGTTTACGTTAACGCCCTGTGCGCCGAAGATTGAACGCGCCGCCTGCTGCAGGATCAGGCTGATGCCCCAGGTAGCCAGCAGCGAATCGATCTCACGGCCGTACAGCCGGGAAATGACCAGCTTTTCCAGCACCGCACCGAGCAGGAACGTCGCCGCAAAGGCGAGCGGCAGCGCTGCGATGTAGTACCAGTCGCGCATGGAGCTCGGCAGGAATGCCGAGAACAGCTGCTGGGTGACGTAGGTCATGTATGCGCCGATCATAACGAACTCGCCGTGCGCCATGTTGATGACACGCATCAGTCCGAACGTGATGGCCAGTCCGAGCGAGGTCAGCAGGATAATAGAGCTGAGACTCAAGCCGTTAAACAGCGTGGTAATGAATTCTTGCATTGTGTTCCCTCCTCATATTGCTCGAATCCGTAAATCGGAGCAAATCGTTTTTTGCTCTCATTTTCGGATTCCAGCACGGGTGGGTTGTCAAGCCCACCCGTATTGCCGGAACGAAATAGAATGTATAGGGGGTTATTGGTGAAATTGGTTACTCAAGCGGCTGAATGCCTGCGGCAACTGCCCAGTCATAGCTCTTGAGGTACGGATCGGGATCGACCGGACCATCGGTGGAGTATACCTCATAGATCAGGCCGTCATCGGAAACCTGACCGATGCGAACCGGCTTTGCAAGGTGCTGGTTCTCACCGTTGATGGTCACCGTGCCCTCCGGAGCATCAAAGGAGATCTCGCCGGTGTGGATGGCATCGAGGACAGCATCTACCTCAAAACTGCCGGCCTTCTCGCAGGCTGCTTTCCACAGATAGACTGCATCGTAGGCTGCTTCTGCCGGGTCGCTCGTCACGCGGTCCTGACCGAACATGGTCTTGTAGGCCTCGACAAACTTCTTGTTGACCTCGGTATCGGTGGTCTGGTAGTAGTTCCAGGAAACCATGTGGCCCCCCAGGATGTCCGCGCCGATCGTCGCTACCTCTTCCTCCGCAATGGAGAAGGACATGGTCGGATAGGTTTCTGCGGTGTAGTTCTTCTCGCTCATCTGCTTGAAGAAGGAAACGTTGCCGGTGCCGTTCAGGGTGTTAATGATAATATCCGGCTTTGCGGCCTCGATCTTGGCGATGATAGCGGCAAAATCCGTCTGATCCATATCGGCGTATTCCTCACCGACTACATTCGCGCCTGCGGCCTTGACCTGCGCCTCGATGATCATATTCGCGGTGCGCGGGAACACATAGTCCGAGCCGAGCAGGAAGAAATTCTTGTAGCCCTTATCGAGCAGGTACTCGATGGCCGGAACGATCTGCTGATTGGGTGCTGCGCCCGTGTACACAATGTTCGGCGAGGACTCCATGCCCTCATACTGTACCGGATACCACAGCAGTGCATCGTAGTCCTCAACGATCGGCTTTACCGCCTTGCGCGAGGAGGAAGTCCAGCAGCCGAAGATGGTCGCTACGTCATCGCTGTCGATCAGCTTTTCGGCCTTGGTGGCAAAGGTGGAGGGCTGGGATGCGCCGTCCTCCTCGACGTACTCGATCTGGCAGCCGTTGACACCGCCGGCCTTGTTGATCTCGTCGATGGCAAGCACCTCCGCATCACGCACGGATGTTTCGGAAATCGCCATCGAGCCGGTCAGCGAGTGCAGCAGGCCGACCTTCACGGTGCCGCCGTCCGCGGAGGAATCCGCGCTGTCTGCCGCCGGTGCAGCGGAGCCGCCGCCGCAGGCGGTCATGGTTGCCAGCAGTGCGGCACAAGCCGCGCCTGCCGAAAGTCTGCGAAGCAGGGAATAATTCATATGAAATCTCTCCTTTACGGGATTTAATAACGGATTGGGAAATGAAAAAAGCCGACCCGCACGGCACCTGCCGTTCCGGATCGACCCCATTGTCGAATCTTGTTTACTTAATCAAAAAAGTTGTTTAGTATCAAACATTTCGCGCGATAGCGCGTATGAAATAGAATTTGCTATGCAAATTCGTAAAAACCGGGAGCACGTATCACGGTTTTTACACCTTAAGAGGGAGAAAGTTTCTGCATAGGAACTTTCGGACGACTTTGGAACGGCCCACGGTCCGTTCCTCTTGTCGGCGAAACTGTAGTTTCGCGACAGCCATCAGTATAAAGCGTCCTCACCGAACTTGATGCGCGCCGCCTGAATGATGAGCCGCGCCGCATCCTCGCGTGACAGCCTGCCGGTGTTCACCGTCAGATCGTACAGCGTGGGATTGGTCCAGTCGTCGCCGCCGGTGTAGTATTTGTAATACTCTGCGCGGTACTGATCGGTCTTGACGATGAGTTTGTTTGCCTGTTCCGCGGTTACGCCGGATTTCTGCATGATGGACTCCACACAGGTCTTGCGCGGCGCTTCCACATACACACTGAGCACGTTTGCCCGATCCCGCAGGATATGGTTGGCACACTTGCCGACGATGATGCACGGCTTTGATTTTGCCAGCTCCCTGATGATCCATGCCTGAATGCGGAACAGATTGTCGTCAGAAACAAACTTGCGGTCGCTCGGCGCATACGCGCGGTCAATATCCGGCGCTTTGCGAATGAGCCGCAGCAGGCTCGGCCTGCGAAGCCGTTCATCGGTCTGCATGAATTTCTCCTGACTGATGCCGCTGCATTCCGAGGCCATCTGCGGTATCTGGCTCTCATAGCACGGTATGCCAAGCTGTGAAGCCAGCAGCTTACCGATCTGCTTGCCGCCCGAGCCGAAGCCTCTGGCGATCGTGATGACGTAATTTTCCACGTTTTTCACCACCTTCGTTGATCTTTGATCTGTACCTATCATACACCCTGCCAAAATCGGTGAACACCGAAAAAAGCAGGGATTCTCCGATAAAAATCAGAGATGAGCAGCGCGGTACGCACTCGGCGTGCAGCCCGTGATGTCCTTAAAGATGCGCGTAAAGTAGTCCGGCGAGGCAAATCCCAAGCGTTCGCTGATCTCACCGGCCTTGTCCGTGCTCTCCCGTAAAAGCTGCTTGGCATACGCCACCCGCACCTGATTATACAGCGCACCGAACGCCATTCCGGTGTGACTGCGGCACTGCTTGCCGAAATAGTCCTTGCTCAGCCCGAGATGCTCGGCGGCCTGCTCCATCGTGATAACCCCGTTGAGGTGTGCCGCCAGAAATGCCGCCAGCGTATGCACAAGACCGTCCTCCTGCACCGGAATGCCGAGATTCTCGAAGGTTTCGCGCACGAGCGCGTACTGGCTGTCCTCGTCCGTGTGCGCCGAAAGCGACTGCGCTGCGCGGCTCAGTACGGCGTTCAGCTGTTCCTCGCGAAAGGGCTTTACGATGTAGTCGAACGCCCCCAGCACCAGTCCTTCCCTTGCGTACTCAAACTCGCCGTAGGAGCTGACCAGAATGACCGGCGTTTGAATCGCACGGCGGCGCAGCTCGCGCAATAGCTCCAGTCCGTCCACGAACGGCATACGAATATCGGTCACAATGAGGTCGAAACGCTCCTTGTCCAGCTGCTCGAGCGCCTGTTTGCCGTTGGCGGCCTGCGCCGCCAGACAGAACCCGTTCTCCTGCCATGCGTGCATACGCGCGTACACATAGCGCAGCGCCTCATCGTCCTCGACCAATAAAATGCGATACATATCCTCACTCCTCTTTTTCGTCCAGCAGCTTCGCCGCTCGTTCAAAATCATAGCGCTCGAGCGCCTCCGACAGCCGCGCAAACCGCTCGGGCGGCATGGTGTGCCGCAGGCTGCCGCCGTGTTGCTCGAACCACTGCACAGCGGAGAAATCGTAGTTTTCCACCAGCTTTTTCAGCTTTTGGGCGGCCTGTTCCATCGGTTTTCCGAGCGGTTCGGTCTGGGTTTCCGCAAACGACCGCAGCTCCTCTATCGTGCGGTCGAACACCTCGGTGAACTGCGGCAGCGTGTCCATTTTGCCGTGGTGCACCTCATCGAGCAGCACACGGCTGGCACCTGACAGCGCATCGCATCCAAGGTTGCCCGCAAGTCCGATGAGATCATGCAGCAGCGCACGCGCGTTCGCGGGACGGCCATGCTCCAGATGCAGCCGCACATACTCCGCTGAACGGCTGTGCGCCCGCAGGAACCGGCGGCACAGTGCGGCAAGCTGCTCTCTGTCCCCGCCAAGGGTGGCAAGCGCCCGCTCGCGGCGGAACAGACCGCCGTTGTCGGTGACGAGCGTTTCCGGTGCATCCACCGCCAGCGCGAAATAGCGCTGCAAAACCTGATACAGCCTGTCCGGCCGCACCGGCTTGGTAATGCAGTCGTTCATACCGGCATCCAGTGCCCGCTCGCGGACACCTCCCACCGCATCAGCGGTCAGCGCCAGCAGCGGCACGGCGCGATAGGTTTCCAGCCTCCGCAGACGTTTTGCCAGCTCGTAGCCGTCCATATCCGGCATACGGATGTCCAGCAGCACCAGATCGTACACGCGCTGCTCCGCCAGCCGCAGCGCATCTCCTGCGCTTGCCGCCGTGTCCACCTGCAAGCCGAAGCTGCGCAGCAGTTCGCACTCCATCACAAGGTTGATCTCGCTGTCATCCACGAGAAGCACGGTCTTTTCCTCATCCATCTCGGGTAAGCGCTCGCATTCCGGCTCAGGAACCGGCTCTGCTGATGCAAAATCCATTGCAAACCGGAAGGTCGAGCCGTGCCCTTCCCTGCTCTCGAGTGTCAGTTTGTGCGTTCCCCTGCTTGCGGTTTCCACAATGCGCCGCGCGATGACCAGTCCCAGACCGGTGCCGCCGTATTTGCGTGTCACGCTGCTGTCCGCCTGCTCAAATGGCTCGAAGATACGCGCCTGATCCTCGCTGCGGATGCCGATGCCGGTGTCCGTGACCGCAAATGCAATGGTGACACCATTTTCGTTCCGCTGCACGGCCTCGGCGGCGATGGTAACACTGCCGTGCTCGGTGAACTTGACCGCGTTGCCCGCCAGATTGACCAGCACCTGCCGCAGACGGGTCGGGTCGCCGCTGACAGCCTGCGGCAGCTTTCCCTGAATGTCCAGTTTCAGTGTCAACCCTTTTTGCCGCGCGCTGTGCTCGAGCATATCGCGCACGGCGTGCAGCAGCGCAGTCGGGTCGAACACGACCGTTTCAAACGTCAGCGCGCCCGCTTCGATCTTGGAAAAGTCCAAAATCTGATTGATCAGCTCCATCAACGTCTCGGACGAGGTGTACATACTGCTGCAATAACGTTTCTGCTGGGCATTCAGCGGCGTGCGCTCGAGCAGATACAGATACCCGGTCACCGCGCCGAGCGGTGTACGCAGTTCATGGCTCATCTGCGCGAGAAATTCGCTTTTTGCCCGATTGGCGCTATCCGCTTCGTCGCGCGCCTTCCGCATCTGCTCCTCGGCAGTCCGGCGGTTTTCCAGTTCGCGTTCCAGTGTCGCCCGCAGACGGTTGAACATCTGTCCGAACCGATACGGTTCACTCGCGCCGCACGGCGTGACACGCACCTTGATGCTCTCCGGCACCGCACCGGAGAGCACATCCGTGTACCGGCGCAGCGGCACAATATACAGCCGCATCAGCAGCCACAGCACAGCCGCGATGAGCACCAGCGAACACAGCAGGCAGAAAATCTGCACCTCGGAGGCGGTGTGTCGTCCGGCGGTCGCGCGTGCGACTTCGTTTTCCAAACGATCTGAGGTCTGCTGCCGGAACAGCTCGATGGGCGACATAATTTCATACTTGGCCCACTCATACGCCGCATCGTACAGGATTTGACGGGCGGTTTCGCGCTTCTGCGCGGCGGAGAGCGCGGCATCCGCGCCGGAAAGCGGTGTTTCCATCACACGGGTGACGTAGCGGTGCAGCGGCTCGTCCGGAAAATCATCTGCATCCTGTCCTGCGGCGGCGAGGATCAGGTGCATGGAGCGGGTTTCGGTGTCGATGAGCAGATCCGAACAGCGCTTGGCCTGCGCCAGATGCGCGGCTTCTTCGTCCGGCAGCTGATCGTTTTCCAGTGTCTGGATCACCTCGTCGCGCTGTCTTGTGGCAAGAACCTCGGTCCAGTAGTTGTTCAGATGGGTGATGTCCTCGGTTTCCGCGTAGGCGCGGACCTCATTTGTCAGCAGGTCGGATGCATCGGCAAGCTGCTGTCCCAGCGCAATGAGCGATGCCAGCTCGTCCTTCGCCTGTGCCTCCTGCTGCACGCAGTCCGCCATGTAGCGGTTGCTGCCCAGCAGAATGCAGAGCACCGCCGCAAACGCACAAAATGAAACCGTCAAAATACTGCGGCTGCTCCACCATCGGACCGAAAGCCACGCCGGTCTGTGCATATCGCTTTTCCCCTTCCGTACAAAATAAAAAAGAGCAAAGGCACTGTAAAGCACCTTTGCTCGATTGCTGCATATCATACCATATTCGTGTGAAAATGTCAAGTGTGTGCACGGTCACGCAGCCCGCGCCGAAAACGGTTCTGCATCAACCGAACAAGGCGGAAAACAGTATCATGAAATACTTTCAAGCCGTTTATCCATTACACATTGTATTGAGCTATTATTTATACGTATTTATGATTAAATCGCCCGCATCACGGCAATCCTAATGGTCAGAAGGAGGAATTTCCATGACCAACAACTTCCTGTGTGCACAGATCTACCAGATTCTTGCGCTCAACGACGAGATGCTGAGGAGCGGCTGCATCACCCGCGATGAGCACGACTTTGTCCGCCATGTGCAGACGGACAAGCTGACCCGGCTGCACAGCACGCCGTAAGGAGGCCGCCCAATGGACGTCCGCAGACTGGACGAAATGCAGGCGCAGGGCCGCAGCATCTTCGACACCGAGCTTGCTGTGGCCTACTACGCCCGTGTTTCGACCGACAAAGACGAGCAGATCAACAGCCTCGGCAACCAGAAACGCTATTTTGAGGACTACATCGCCGAAAATCCGCACTGGACGTTCGCCGGCGGCTATGTGGATGAGGGCATCAGCGGCACGTCGGTCGAGGGGCGCGAGCAGTTCCTCAAAATGGTGGAGGATGCCAAGCGCGGCCGCTTTGACCTCATCGTCACCAAGGAGATCAGCCGTTTCGCCCGCAATACGCTCGACAGCCTGCGCTACACGCGCGAGCTGCTGCGCTGCGGTGTCGGTGTGTACTTTCAAAACGACAACATCAACACGTTCGACAAGGATGCCGAGCTGCGGCTGACCATCATGTCCTCCATCGCGCAGGACGAGGTACGCAAGCTGTCCGAGCGCACCCGTTTCGGCTTCAAGCGCGCACAGGAGAACAGCGTGCTGCTCGGGCAGAACAATCTGTTCGGGTACAACAAGGTTGACGGGCGATTGGAGATTGTCGAGCACGAGGCCGCCGTTGTCCGCGAGATATTCGAGCGCTACGCCGCCGGAGAGCTCGGTCTGCGCGCCATCGCGAACGACCTTGAGCGGCGCGGCATTCGCGGACGGCACGGAAAACCGCTTACCTACTCCACGCTGTACGGCATGATCCGCAACCCGAAATACAAGGGCTGCTATGCCGGTCGGCGGTACGCCTCGCGCGATTACCGCGACAAGCGCAGCTATCGTCTGAGCGAGGACAAGTGGCTCGTCCACGAGGACGACCGCGTGCCTGCCATCGTGCCGGAGGCCATGTGGGAGCAGGCCAACCAGCTGCTCGCCGCACGCGGACAGACCATGAAGCAGCACGCGCAGGCATCGCAGAACCGCTATGCATACAGCGGCAAGCTGATCTGCGCGAAGCACGGCACAACGTTCCACCGGCACGTTTATAAGAGCAAAAAGCGCGGCGAGGCGGAGTGCTGGAACTGCAAGCTGTACCGCGAAAAAGGAAAACAGAACGGCTGCGACTCCCCCACGGTTTACAGCCATGAGCTCGACCGCATTTTGGAGCGGGTGTTCGAGCAGGTGACGGACGAGCGCTCTGCCGCTGTGCAGGAGTACATCGACAATCTGCGTGCCTTCGCCGCGCAGCAGGACAACGCGCCTGCACTTGCTAAAGTCGAGCAGGAGCTCGAAACGCTCACGAAACGCAAGGACAAGCTGCTCGACCTCGCGCTTGCCGGGGCGCTCTCAAACGAGGAGTTCAGGCAGCGAAACGAAGCCTGCAACGAGCAGATTGCCGCGCTCGAGCAGCAGAAAACAGAAATACAGAACGCGGACAAGACACTGGAGGAGCGCATCCGGCGGGTGGAAAGCCTGCGCCGCACCATCGAGGAACGGTGGCAGACAAACTGCGGCTTTTCTCGCGAAATGTCCAAGGCGCTCGTTGACCATATCGTCGTGGACGCGGACGAGAGCCGAACCTGCATCCGTCTGGAGATTTTCCTCACCGCCGGTGCCGAGCCGGTGCTGTCCGCCGAAACGCAGTCCTCCGAAACACAGCTTCAGATGACCTTCCTGCGGGCGCGCCCCGGCCATCAGGGCACATATGAGGTGCGGTACCGCGTGAGATGGCACCTTGGATAGCCAGCGAACAGCAAACCCGTAAGATTTGCTCAGGCTGTCGCGAAACCACGGTTTCGCCGACAAGCAGGAACGGACCGTGGGCCGTTCCAAAGTCATCCGAAAGTTCCTGTATAGAAACTTTTTCCCTCTTAAGGTATAAAAACCGGCGCTATCCTTGCGCGGCTTCTCGGCCGCGCTGCGCTGGTACACGCCCTGCCTTTTTATGAATTTGCACGGCAAATTCTATTTAATGCGCGCTGCCGCGCGATATGATGAAATT